>JBBSQT010000099.1:0-7158 GCA_038243775.1 Actinomycetales bacterium
AGCGGCGGTAATGGGAACGGCCCAATCGTGTGCCGAAGGCAGGGAATTTGCCGGCGCCCAGTTCTGCGTGGCCGCCTGCCCCCGCTGCCGCCGTATTGACGGCGCGCAGGGCGCGGGCGAACGCCTTGGCATCCACCACTGCCTGGAGGCCCTCGGCCTCGGCGCTGATCCGCAGCACAATGTCTTCCTGGGCGATGGTTCCCGAGTAGCCGTGATCGGCGTCGCAGTCCGGATCCCCGCACGACGCCGGACCCATCTCCACCCGCTGTCCCCCGGACCAGGCGATGGACAGTGTCAGTTCCCGTGCCGGATCGGAGGGCTTGTAGTCCTGCGGCTGTGCGTAAATGTAGCTGAGCACCACCGACTTGATTTGGCTGGCCGGCACCGACTCGGTGGACACCTGGGCAACCATCTGGTCCCCGGATTCATCGAGCTGGTGGTCGTCCACGTGGGTGATGACCAACATTTCCGAGGTCAACACCATCACGGTGATGTGCCGGTGGACCTCGTTGTGCTCAAAGTGGGTTTCCAGGTGGACCAGGTGGGACAGGCTTTCCTGCCCGTCCAGTGCATCATTGACGACGTCGGCGACAAGACGGGGATAAAAACCTGAGCGTTGAAGGGCTGCTTCCAGCCCACCGCCTCTGGTGTTGGCCGGGGCGCCGGCTCCGAAGCTGTTCATGGTTCCCATTTTCGCACCTTAGCGGCGGCGAAAGCGAACCGGGCACCGGCAACGCCCGAGCCGTTCAGGAGTTCATGGCGCGCCGCGCACTGTCGGCACGTTGGGCGGGGTTTCCAATCCGAACTTTCACGGAGAGCACCGTCACAGTGTCCGAACCCGCCAGGATGGGCTTGAATTCCAAGAGGGCAACTTCCGGGTGTTCATCCTTGAGCATGGCCACCCTGGCCACCAGATCCTCCAGCGCCTGGATGTTGGCGGCGGGCAGCCCCTCATAGCCAAACAGCTTCAGCGCGGCCCGGGGCGAGCGCACCAGTTCGGCCGTGTCGGCAACGGAGAGCGGCGGCACCCGGTGTGCCCAGTCGTCGAGCAGGTTCACGGCGTCCCCGGAGAGCCCGAAGGACACCACGGGTCCCAGCAGCGGGTCCTCGATGGCCCGCAGCGTGCAGGACGGGCCCACCTCGGCCATGCTTTGCACTTCCAGTTCCTTCTCCCCATAGGGTTTGAGGTACTTGCGCATCTGGGCAATGTTGCGGCGCAGGGACTGCTCATTTTCAATGTTGATGCGCACCCCGCCCAAATCGAGCCTGTGCCGCAGCGAGGGGTCAAGGGTTTTGATGGCCACCGGCCAGCCCAGCCGTTCCGCCGCGGCAACGGCTTCGTCGTCACTGCCGAACGGGACCGAATCCAGCACGTCGATGCCATAGTGTCCCAGCAGTTCCTTCTTCTGGGCGGGGTCCAGCGTCACCAGCCCGTCCCCCGAAACACCGTCCAGCCAACCGTCCAGCAGGGCCTGCGCCGCCTCCGGGTCAACCCCGGACGGCGCCTGGAAAACCGGCGTCTCCAGCGTCCGCCACTGGGCGTACCGCACCACCGCCGCCAGCGCCGCAATGGCCGCCCCGGGGCTGGAGTAGGCAGGCAGCTTTCCGGCCATTTGCCGGTTGGCGTGCTGGCCGGTGTCAATGATGCCGGTGAACGCGGCGATGACCGGCTTGCCCGTTTCAGCCGAGCATTCCTGCAGCGTCATGGCAATGGTGTCCATGGTCAGCCCAATCACCGGCAGCAGCGTGATGACGGCAGAATCCACCCCGTCCCTGCCCAGCGCTGCAAGAACCGTGCCCTTGAGCAGCGGCAGCGCCCTCGACTGGCCAATGTCCAGCAGGAGCCCGGACTCGACCAGCCCCACAGTCAGTCCGTGCTGCTCCGCGGCGTCGGCAACCACCGAGCCCAGCGCACCGGAGTTGCCAATGATGGCCAGGCCGGGACCCTGCGGCAGTGGCTGGCCAACCACCAGCTGGGCCACGTCGGAGAGTTCCTCGATCGTGTTGACACGTACGACGCCGGACTGCCGGAGCATGGAGTCCAGGGCACCGGCGGGCGCCTGGGTGGTGCGCACGGCATGGCCCGGGGGCAGGCGCAGTCCCATGGAGTCGGATTTTGCCACGATGACCGGCTTGGTGCGGGCCAGGCGGCGGGAAATACGGGAGAACTTGCGCGGGTTGCCAATGGATTCCAGGTACAGCGCGCACGCGGTGGTGTTGGCGTCGTCCTCCCAGAACTGCATCATGTCATTGCCGGAAATGTCCGCCCGGTTCCCGGCGGAGAGGACTGTGGACATGCCCACGCTGCGCCGGCTCATGGAGGCGAAGAGTGAGACGCCCAGGGCGGCGGACTGGCTGAAGATGCCCAGACCGCCCCGGGCAGGCAGGGCCGGGGCCATGGAGGCGTTCAGGGAGATGGCAGGGTCCGTGTTGGCCAAACCGAGCGAGGCCGGTCCCACCATGCGCATGCCGTTGCCCCGGGCCTGTCGCACCAGGGCGCGCTGGCGCACCAGGCCGGGTCCGCCGTCGTCCGCAAATCCGGCCGTGGCAATCACCATGCCCTTCACCCCGGCTGCACCGCACTGCTCCACCACGGAGGGGACCTGGTCGTAGGGGACGGCGATGACGGCCAGGTCCACGGGGCCGGGGACCCCGGCAATGCTCGTGTAGGGCATCATGCCGGAGACTTCCAGGGCTTCCTGGTTGACGGCGTGGACGGCACCGGTGAACCCGCCTTCAACAATGTGTTCCAGCAGCTGCTGGCCGATGCTCCCCCACTCGCGGCTGGCACCAATGACGGCCACCGAGGCGGGCGCCAGCAGTCCGGCCACACTGCGGGCGTCGGCCCGGTGCTCCCTGGATTCCATGACGGCGCGGGACTTTTCGGTGGGGTCAATGTCGAAGGAAAGCGAGACCACCCCGTCGTCATAATGCCGGTGCACCTCATAACCGGCCTCGGAGAACACCTGCAGCATCTTGCGGTTTTCCGGCAGCACCTCGGCCGTAAACCTGTCAATGCCGTTTTCCCGGGCCGCCGCGGCGAGGTGCTCGAGCAGAATTGAGCCCAGCCCGCGCCCCTGGTTGGAGTCCGAAACATTGAAGGCCACCTCGGCTTCGGCGGGGTCCTCGAGCCTGTCGTAGCGCCCGATCCCGATGATGGCCCCTGCACGGGTTATGACAAATGCCACACGGTTCCGGTAGTCCAGTTCCGTGAAACGGCGCAGCTCCTTCGGCGTGAGCTTGGATTTGTAGGTAAAGAAGCGCATATAGATCGAATTTTGCGACTGCGCCATGTGAAACGCCTGCACGGCATCGGCGTCTGCGGCTGTCATGGGGCGCAAATGACCCGTGGCACCATCTCGTAGAACAACATCGGCTTCCCAATGGGCCGGATATACGGGCGCTAGCTCTGGCTTCACCATAGAATCACTGTACCGACATGATTGCGTTTTGAGGCGATCATGAGCGCCCGCAATACCCACGTGCAGATAAGGAACCACCGCGATCATGGCCAAGCGCCAACCTCCCGCAGCCGATGACTTCACTGAAAACATCGTCGACATTGATGTTTCCAATGAAATGGAAGACTCGTTTTTGGAGTACGCCTATTCGGTGATTTACTCGCGTGCGCTGCCCGACGCCCGGGACGGGCTCAAGCCCGTGCAGCGGCGCATCCTGTACATGATGAGCGAGATGGGGCTGCGACCGGAAAGGGGCCATGTGAAGAGCGCCCGCGTGGTGGGCGAGGTCATGGGCAAGCTGCACCCGCACGGCGACACGGCCATTTACGACACCATGGTGCGCATGGCCCAGGACTGGACGCTGCGCCTGCCCCTTATTGACGGGCACGGCAACTTTGGTTCGCTCGACGACGGACCCGCCGCCCCCCGCTACACCGAGGCACGCCTGGCCGCGGCCGCCCTGGAGCTGACCGGCAGCCTGGATGAAAACGTTGTGGACTTTGTGCCCAACTATGACAACCAGATGATGCAGCCCTCCGTGCTGCCGGCCGCCTACCCGAACCTGCTGGTCAACGGTGCCAGCGGAATCGCCGTCGGGATGGCCACGAACATGGCCCCGCACAACCTGGGCGAAGTCATTGCCGCCGCCCAGCACCTGATCGCCAACCCGGACGCCACGCTGGAAGACGTCATGGCGTACGTGCCGGGCCCGGACCTGCCCTCCGGCGGGCGCATTGTGGGCCTGGCGGGCATCCGCGACGCCTACGCCGGCGGGCGCGGGTCCTTCAAGACCCGGGCCAAGATCGCCGTCGAACAACTCTCCCCGCGCAAGGTGGGCCTGGTGGTCACCGAGCTGCCGTACCTGGTGGGTCCGGAGAAGGTGAAGGAGAAGGTCAAGGACGCGGTCAACAACAAGAAGCTGGTGGGCATCGCCGACTTCATTGACCTCTCCGACCGCAAGAAGGGCCTGCGCCTGGTGCTGGAAATCAAGAACGGTTTCAACCCGGCCGCCGTCATGGAGCAGCTCTACCGGCACACGCCGCTGGAGGAGTCGTTCGGCATCAACAACGTCTGCCTCGTGGACGGGCAGCCGCAGACGCTGGGACTGCTGCCGCTGCTGCAGGTTTTCGTCAGCCACCGCATAGACGTGGTCCGGCGCCGCACCGCGTTCCGGCTGGGGAAGAAACAGGACCGCCTGCACCTGGTGGAGGGCATGCTCATCGCCATCGTCGACATTGACGAGGTCATCCAGATCATCCGCACCTCGGATGAGGTGGCTGCGGCCCGGGAACGGCTCATGGCAATTTATGACCTCTCCGAGGTCCAGGCCAACTACATCCTGGACCTGCAGCTGCGCCGGCTGACCCGCTTCTCCATGGTGGAATTGGAAGCCGAGCGGGACCAGCTGCGCCGTGAGATCGAGGCGCTGGAAGCGATCCTGGCTTCCCCGGAACTGCTGCACCAGCTGGTCTCCGATGAGATGGGCGAGGTGGCAGCCAAGTACGCCACCCCGCGCCGCACAGTGCTGCTGGAGTCCGAGGCCATGGCACCGTCGGTGGCGAAGGCCCTGGCGGCTGGCCCCGGCGGCAAGGCCGGAAAGGCTTCCCCGCTGGCCCTGGAAATCGCCGACGATCCCTGTTGGGTGCTGCTGAGCGCCACCGGCCAGATTGCCCGCACCTCCACAGCCGATCCGCTGGTGGAGTCCGGCGGCCGGAGCAGGCATGACGTGTTGTCCTCGGTGCTGAAGTCCACCGCCCGCGCCGAGATTGGCGCCCTGACCTCGCTGGGCCGCATGCTGCGTCTGCAGGTCGTGGACATGCCTGTGCTGCCGCCCACGGCGGCGCTGCCCAACCTGGCCGGCGGTGTTGAGGCCAAGGACTTCATCACGCTGACCAAGGGCGAGACCCTGGTGGGTTTTGTGCCGCTGAACAGCGTCTTCGCCGCGGGCACGGCGTCCGGCATTGTCAAGCGGGTCACCCCCGACTATCCGCTGAACCGCGACGACTGGGAGTACATTTCTCTCAAGCCCAAGGACTACGTGGTGGGCGCCGGACTTGCCACGGACGAGGACGACCTCGTCTTCATCACCCGCGGCGCCCAGCTGCTGCGCTATAGTTCCGCCAACGTCCGTCCACAGGGGCGCACCGCCGGCGGCATGGCCGGGATCAAGCTGGGTGCCGACGACGGCGTCCTCTCCTTTTCCGTGGTCTCCCCCGCCGACCCCGACGCCGTGGTGGTCACCGTCTCCGGCGGGCAGGACCCGCTGCCCGGGACGCCGTCGGGCTCGGCCAAGGTCACCGCGCTCTCCGAATACCCCGCCAAGGGCCGCGCCACGGGAGGCGTGCGTGCGCACCGATTCCTCAAGGGCGAGGACCACCTGTTGGCGGCGTGGGCGGGCCACGGTCCGGCGAAGGCTTCCTCCAGCAACGGCGTCGCCCGGGCCCTGCCTGTCGAGCACGGCCACCGGGACGGTTCCGGTGTCCCGTTGACGGCTGGCATTGACCTGCTCGGTCCCAGCCTGGCCACCTCCGACGCCGGCCTGCCGCCAACCGCTCCTGCGGCCGCACCCACCGGGGGCGGCACGGCAAAGGCGCCGGTGCAGCCGGCACCCACCCGGGATCCCAAGCCCAACCGGGACTCCACGCAGGAGGCATTCGAGCTGCCACTGGATTAGCGCGGGGTTCTTCCCGGTTCTTCCCGCGACGCATTCAGCCATGGCGCCATGGCCCGGGCCTAGACTGGGCCCATGGCGATCATCCCAGAGGACAAGAATTGGATGTGGGTCCTTGAACGGCCCTGTCCTGAGTGTGGCTTCCAGGCGGCACAGGCCACTCCTGCCACCGCCGCCTCCATGGTGCCTGAGTTGCTGCCGCGCTGGCGGGCGGCACTGGGCCGCGCCGGCGCCGAGGAACGCGCCAACCCCGCCAAGTGGTCGGTGCTGGAATACGGCGCCCACGTCCGGGACGTCTTTGAGGTGTTCACCTCGCGGCTGGAACTCATGCTCCACGAGGACAATCCCACCTTTGCCAACTGGGATCAGGACGAAGCCGCTGTAGACGGCAACTACGGGGAACTGGACCCACAGGAGGTCGCAGCCGAGCTGGCCCTGAACGGTCTCGACGCGGCAGCCGCTTTTGGTGCCCTCACACCGGAGCAGTGGGAACGCCGGGGGCTGCGCAGCGACGGCGCGGAGTTCACGGTGGTCACGCTCAGCGGCTATTTTTTGCATGACCTCCTCCACCACCTCCACGACGTCGACGCCTGAACCGGCACCGCAGGGAGCCCCGATGCGTCTTTCCAGGAACGAGCACACTCCACCTCCCCCGAACCTTGCCGATCGGGCATCGTTGCAGCGGACATACCGTTACCTGCGACTGGGCATTGGCGGAACTGTGGTGCTCATTTTGATATCCGTCGTTGTTGCTGCGGTGCAGGTGGGTGTGCTGTCCTCGGTCAGTGCTTACTTCTACACACCGGCACGCACCGTGTTCGTGGGTGCCTTGATTGCTGCGTCGCTGGGGCTGCTGGCCTTTTCCGTATTAGGCATCGAGCGCGCCCTGCTGGATGCGGCCGGGCTGCTTGCACCCTTGATTGCCTTGCTTCCCACTCCCCTCCTTCCTGGATCCGTGCCCGGAATCACCATTGACTGCGCACAGGGGAGCGCCTGTGTGCCCTCCGCCTACCACCCGGATGTGCA
>JBBSQT010000100.1:0-7015 GCA_038243775.1 Actinomycetales bacterium
GATAATCTGCAAGGGCTTCATGGTCATGATGGGCTCCGACATGACTGCGTCCACCGTCTTCTGGGAAATGTTCCAGGGATGCTCGCCGCGAACGATGATCTGCACCTGCTCGCCGGGCGTGGCAGTCATGGAGCCAATGCCGTGGACGCCAAATACAGCGGTGCCAAGCCCCAAAGTCATGGCGAGCCAGGGCAGGCGGAAGCGAGGCTTCTTGCGGGAACGGATCAGCGGCAGGGTCATTGGCTCATTGGGAAGAAGGGGCGGCGACGGCCACCTGAGTCTAGCGTGGGTTCTCTTGCTCTTCGTCGACTACGGGCATGCGCGCGCCGTGTGGTGATGTTCGACGGCGGTTGGCAGCTTTGGGGGTCGCGTTGGGTGCTGCTGGGGTCGGGTTGGTCTGAGGCGGTGACCGGTGGGGTGCCGAAGAGCTGTGATGCGGGCAAGGACAACATGTCATGGCTGACCCTGTACCTGCCAACCCTGGCAGCGGAAGGAATCTGTCCGCGCTGCACCCGGATCGGACCTTGGCCCAGCCCTGCTCCTGGGACAACAACCACCCACCAACACCACCGCCCAGAACAACAACGGCAGCGACAGCGTCAGCAACGACGGCCAGCCGAGCCCCAGGGTAGTCACACTGCCGGTGCCGCCGGTACTGCCGGCGGCAACGGCAGCGCCGGCGACGGAAAGTCCGGCGTTTCAGCGTCCAGGCGGTGAGGCGGCGCCCCTCAGGTTCTCTGCAATCGCCAGCAGTTCCCGTGCCGAGGCATCCCAGCTGAACGTGGCCGCCTGGGCCACGGACGCCGTTGAACATGCAGCCCAGACCGCCGGGTCATCCAGGACACGCACGGCTGCGGCAAAGTCCGCCGGTGAATTGGCCGGCACGTAGTGCGCAGCATCGCCGCCGACTTCGCGGAAAATATCGGTGTCCGCCGCCACCACGGGTGTGCCCAGTGCCATGGCCTCCACGAGCGGCAGCCCATAACCCTCTGCTTTGCTCAAAGTGACCAGGGCCGTTGTGCGCAGCAGCAGCTCGTCGTACTCGGCGTCGGTGACGCCGTTGTGGAACACCACTGTGGCTCCGGCCGGCACCAGCTCCTCCAGCTCGGCGCGGCGCTCGGCGGTGATGCGGCTGAGCAGGTTCAACGTGAAGTCGGGCAGCCCGGCCATGCCGCGGATCAGCGTCTCCACATTCTTGTACGGCATGAAGGAACCCATGTACACCAGCGACTTTTCCGGCGCCACAGCGGGATCACGGGGGCTCCGCTCGCCTTGGGGGGCGTTGCCAATGATCCGGATGGGACGCTTGGTCAGCTGGTGCTTGCGCATCAATCCGAGCGTGGTGTCGCTGATGGTGGCCACCACATTGGCGCGGTTCAGCAACACCCGCTGCGGCCAGTACGCCTTGTGGTAGAGGCGCCACAGCACACGCACAGGTGCGGGCAGGAATCCGGGAGGAGCGGGGTGTTCGTAGTAAATGAGGTCGTGCAGGGTCAGCACCAGCGGGTATTTCCGTCCCCAGCTGCCCATGGTTTGCATGGGGCAGAACACCAGGTCGGCACCGAGCTTGTTTACGAGCCGGGCCACAAAGAGTTCCATGGGGGAGAGCGGTGAATTGATCTTCACCCAGGGAAGGTGGGGCAGCAGGGCCAGCTGCCGCTCGTCGTGGATGAGCATCGTGACGTTTGCATAAGGTGCGACGGCGGCCATGAGACTTGCGCCGTAGCGGCTGATCCCGTCGTGGTGGTCCATGCGGGTGAAGCGGGCGTCCATGACGATGTTTGGCTTGCCGAGGACGGAGGGATGGCCCAGTGCGTTCGCAGTGTTCGGATTGCTCGGGTGGCTCACGGGGCGGGATTCCTTTCGAGGAAGTCGGTGATGGCGGCGGCGGCGGGCCCGGGCGTTTCGTAGTGGATCAGATGTCCCACACCCTCGATGACCACCAATTCGGCGTCCGGCAGCATCTCCAGCAGCTTGTGTTGGTGGGGGAGAGTGGCAATCTCGTCCAGTTCCCCCGCAATGAGCAGGGTTGGCAGTGTCAGTTGCGTGGCGACCTGACGAACCGTGCCGCTGACGGAGGCCCGAAAGGATTCGAGCAGCATGTCACGGTTGGCGAAGCCGCTGAAGTAGGCGTGGTGCTGGCCGTGGATGAAGGTGAGGAGTTCCGTGTCGCGTGTCTTCGCCATGGCCATGCTCATGACACGGACAATCAGCTTGCTGCGCAACAGGGCGTTGCCGAGGGCGTCGGGAAGCTTCGCGGCGGCCCAGTAGTAGAAAACAGCCAGTTTTGTCATGACGCCCTTGGGCCCCTCCAGCGCGGGGGAGGCGATGGGGTTCACCAGGATCAGCGGGAACACGCGGCCCGGGTTCGCCGCCACAAAATGGCTCGCCACGATGGAGCCGAAGGAATGGCCCAGCAGGACAGTGTCCGGCCCCAGCGAGAGGGCATCCAGGAATGCGCCCAGGAACATGCTGTAGCCCGCGACGTTATGCCCAAGTGCCGCTTGACCGGCTTGACCGGCTTGTCCGGCTTGTCCGGCTTGTCCGATGTGCCCGGCGTGCCCCGCGGATCCGAACGCAGGGGACATGCCGAAGCCGGGCAGGTCCGCCATGATGATCCTTGCATGGGGCACGAGTTCCACCACCCGTTCCAGGCCGTGGTGGTCGCCCCGGAAGCCGTGCACCATGACAATCGTGCGGGCAGCAGCAGGAGCTCCCACATCGCCGGCAGGAGCACCATTCCGGCCAAAGCTGCCAACAGCCGCATACTCCCAATAGTGGACAGTTGTGCCGGCCACCTTAATGGTGTGGGCGCTTTCCCGGTCCGCCAGGTCAACAGCGATGGGTGGGCCGACCGCCGTCGAACGTTTCCGGGAGGGCAGGAAGTTCAGGGCCACGGTCAGTTGACCTCGTTGGGATGGGAACCGGAACGCCGCCCCGTGTCCAGGGCGTCGATGGCAGACATGTTGGCGTCGCTGAGCACGAAGTCGAAGACATTCAGGTTCTCGGCAATGCGCTGCGGGGAGCTGGCCTTGGGGATGACCAGGTGGCCGGATTGGACATGCCAGCGCAGCACAACCTGCGCCACGGACCGGCCCACCTCGGTGGAGAGCGCCACCAGGGCGGGATCAGCCAAGATGGCACCCCGGGCCAGCGGGCTCCAGGCCTGCGTGGCGATGCCCAACTCGGCGTGAACCTTGCGCAGGGCGGTCTGCGTGAGGTGGGGGTGCAACTCAATTTGGTTGACTGCCGGAACCACGGAGCACGCCTCCAGCAGCTGGCGCAGGTGCGGCTCCTCGAAGTTGCTGACGCCAATGGCACGCACGCGGCCCTCCTGGTACAGCGTTTCAAGGGCCTTGTACGTGGGGATGAACAGCTCCCGGGCCTGGCACGGCCAGTGGATCAGGTACATGTCGAGGTAGTCCAGGCCCAGCTTTTCCATGCTGGCGTCAAACGCGGCCAGCGTGGAGTCGTAGCCCTGCTCGGTGTTCCACACCTTGGAGGTGACGAAGATGTCCTCCCGTGGAGTGCCGGCAGCCACTGCCCCCGCCACGGCAGCCCCCACGCCCTCTTCATTCGCGTACAGCGCCGCGGTGTCAACCGTGCGGTAGCCGGTGTCCAGGGCCGTGGACACCAGGGCCGCGCAGTCCCCGGCCGGCACCTTATATACGCCGTAACCGAGCGCATCGATGCTGACACCGTTGTTCAATGTGTGTTTGGGGGAGCGTTGCATACCCACGACTTTACCCACCTCGGTGCCCGCCTGTGCAGTGCCGCGCGGTGCGGGCCGCTCAGAGTGAATCCAGGCCGTCCAGAAAGCCGAGGATGGGATCCGACGCCGTGCTGTCCTGCTCCACGAGTTCGCGCGCCGTGGTTTCGTCCAGGATCAGGTCGGTGGCCAGTCCGGCTGCAAGGGCCCCGCGGAGCCCGGTGATTTTCTTGCGCCCGGACACCACGCAGATACGACGGCGGACCTTGCGCAGGCTCTCCAGGCTGGGTCCGCTGGAGCGTTCGTTAAGCACGATGCCGTGGTCGGTTCCGTCAGAGCGGAAGAATATCGTTGCCACGTCCCCGGCCACGCCACTGGCCTCGAGGGCATCAATGTCGGTGCTGTCCAAATAGCCGCCGGAGTAGACATGGCTGGGGATTTCGGCGTCGATTGAGCCGACGCCGAAGATGGCTATGGTCATGCGTTCCTGCAGGTCCAGGATGCGCCGGACGCTGCGTTCCTGCCACATCATGGTCTTGGTCTCGGCCCTGTCAAAGAAGGCGGGGACGGGGAATTGCTCCACCTTGGCTCCGTACGCTGTGCCAAAGCGGCGGATGATCTCAGAAGCGTAGCTGATGCCGGAGGTCTGGGTGTTCCCCGCACCATTGAGTTGGACGATCGTGGTGCCGTGCGTTGTCTTTCGGGTCAGGTGGCGGCTGACCGTGCTGACGGTGGAACCCCAGGCCACCCCGACGACGGCGTTGGAATCAACCAACGGGCCAATGGTCCGGGCAGCCTGCATGCTGACGCGTTCGAGAACCTCGATCTCCGTCAGCATGTCGGAAACGGGGACGACGTGAACGTCCACCTTGTAGCGGCTGCGGATGACGCGCTCCAGTTCGGGCGCCCGGTCCGAGGGCGTTTTGATCTGGATCTGCACCAGCCCCGAATCCCTGGCTGCAGACAGAAGCCTGGAAACCGTGGAGCGGGAGGTTCGCAACTCTCTCGCAATGGCGTCCATGGTCTGGTCCTGCAAGTAGTACATTTGTGCAGCACGCAGCGCATCTTGCTGTTTTGTCCGCTTGGATGCCACGGTTCCACCACCCTTTATGCACGTTTGTGCAAACTGATTGACTATATTTTCCGTTTATTCAAACAATAATGGGAAGAGGCGTACAAGCGCCATCGAAGAAGATGCGAATGAGGTTGACGTGGGTAACGTGGGCAAAGCTGACAAAAGCCGGAATTCAAAGGCAGTGCAGCCTAGGGTGCGCCCGGAGGTTGAAGCACTGAAGGCCCGGCCGCACACCCGGGTTCTGATCGTGGGGGGCGGGATCAACGGCGTCGGGACTTTCCGCGACCTGGCCCTGCAAGGCATCGACGTGGCCCTCGTGGAGCGCGGCGACTACTGCCAAGGCGCCTCCGGGGCGTCCTCGCACATGATCCACGGCGGCATCCGCTACCTTGAAAACGGTGAGTTCCGGTTGGTCAGGGAATCAGTCATGGAACGCAACGGCCTGCTGAAGATCGCCCCGCACTACGTGAAGCCCCTGCAAACCACGATTCCGATCTTTAGCACCTTCTCCGGCATCCTGAGCGCCCCCCTGCGTTTCCTGACGCACAAGCAGGGCAAACCGCAGGAGCGCGGCGCCTTTTTGATCAGGGCCGGGTTGACCATGTATGACTTCTTTTCCCGGGACGGCGGCACCGTGCCCCGCCATGACTTCAAGGGCCGCAAGAAGGCCTTGGCAGAAATGCCCCAGCTGCCCTCTGGCATCAAATACGCGGCAACGTACTATGACGCCTCCGTGCACAACCCCGAGCGCCTCACCCTGGACGTGCTCCAGGACGGTGAGAAGGCCGGGCTGGCCAGCGGCGGCGAAGAGCAGGCCCGCGCCTCCAACTATGTTGCAATGACCGCAGTTACGGACGACGGCGTCGAGCTCACCGACCAGCTCAGCGGCGAAAAGTTCACCTTCACCGCCGACGTCATCGTCAACACCACGGGCGCATGGGTTGACATGACCAACGCCGACATGGGTGCGCCCACACGCTTCATGGGCGGCACCAAGGGCTCGCACATTGTCCTTGACCACCCCGAACTGTTGGCGGCGTGCAACGGGCGCGAAATCTTCTTCGAGCACACCGACGGCCGCATTGTCTTGATTTACCCGATGGGAGACAGGGTCCTGGTCGGCACCACCGACATCGACGCTGACATGGCCGAGGATGCTGTCTGCACCGACAGCGAAATTGACTACTTCTTCGATTTGATCGGCCATGTGTTCCCCAATGTCCTGGTCACCCGTGACGACATTGTCTACAGCTTCTCCGGAGTGCGCCCGCTGCCGCGCCATGATGAAACGGCACCAGGCTTCGTCTCCCGCGATTACCGCATTGAACGCTCGGATCACAGCATCGGCGGATCCAGTGTTCCGGTGCTCAGCCTGGTGGGCGGCAAGTGGACCACATTCCGTGCCCTCTCCGAACACATGAGCAACGACGTGCTGGCCATTCTGGGCGCAACCCGCAAGACGTCCACCGCGAAGCTGGCCATCGGCGGCGGCGTCAACTTCCCGTCCACGCCTGCTGCCGTTGAGGAGTGGATCTCCACCCACACCGCCGACTCGGTGGATGTTGCCCGCGCAGGGGTCCTGCTGACCCGCTACGGCACGCGTGCCAAGGATGTGCTGGCCTACCTGGCCGCGGGTGTGGATACGGTCTTCCAATCGACGAACGAGCTCAGCGACCGTGAAATCGCGTTCATGGTCGAGCACGAACAAATTGGGCACCTCATCGACGTCATGATCCGCCGAACCTCACTGGCGTTCCGTGGACTTGTCACCAGCGAACTGCTGGCCGAGACGGCTGCCGCTTTGGCAGGTCCCATGGGCTGGGATGCGGCCCGTGTGACCGAGGAAATCGACCACAGCATTGACATTCTGGCACGCTTCCACGGCGTCGAAGTAAAAAGCTTGATGGCCTAAGCCCCCGGGGGCAAAGGGGGCTCAAGAGGGCCAGCAAACAACGGCTGGCCCTTTCATGCAATACCAACCATTTGGAGTCAAAGATGTCTCTTGGAATTGTGTTCGCATCCGAAGTGATGGGAACGATGATGCTCACCCTGCTGGGTTGTGGCGTCGTGGCAAACGTTGCCCTGAAAGGAACCAAGGGTAATTCCGGCGGTTTCCTGATGGTCAACTGGGGTTGGGGCCTGGCAGTCATGGCCGGTGTGTTCGTCGCTGCCAAGTCAGGTGCCCACCTGAACCCGGCAGTGACGGTCGGGTTGCTGGCCAACGGCAAAGC
>JBBSQT010000101.1:0-6954 GCA_038243775.1 Actinomycetales bacterium
GATGGCGGCCGGAACCCAGGCCACGGACGGCAGCACCTGCAGACCGGAGATCAGCGGCCCGAACGCACGCCGCAACACCCGCACCTGCGAGAGCAGCAGCCCGATGGGGGTGGCCACCACAATGCTGATGGCGAAGCCCGTGAGCCCGCGCTGCAGCGAAGTCCACACGGCTTCCTGCGCAGTCCCCTCACCCCACAGTGCGCCCAGCGAGCCGAGCACCTCCAGCGGCCCGGGCACCAGGTCCCGGCGGCGCAGCCCCAATGACACATAGAACTGCCACGCCAGCAGCACCACCACGAACGCAGCGAGGGGCAGCAGCACCCGGGACCAGTCCATCACCCGCCGCTCGGCCGTCTCCGACTGCAGCGAATCCAGGCCCGCTTCCAACGCGCGCATGTCCTCGTCGGTGCCGCTGGCAATCAGCGGTGACGTTATTGCTTCACGCGCTGCTGTTGCAGGGGTTGCTGTTTCAGGGATTGCTTCAGGCATGTTTGCGGATCTCCTCGCGCAATCGGGTGGTGATGGCAGCGGTGAGCGCACCTGCCGCGGCAGCGCTGGTCCGGTGCTCGTCGGAAACGTTCCATTCCGCCACCACGCGCCCGGGCCGCGACGAGAGCAGCAGCACGCGCTGGCCCAGCCGCACGGCCTCACGAACGTTGTGGGTGACGAAAATGATGGTCCGGTCTGTCTCTTTCCAGACCCGTTCCAGCTCGTTGTGCAGCAGGTCCCGGGTGATGGCGTCGAGCGCGGCAAAGGGCTCGTCCATGAGCAGCAGCGGCCTGTCCTGCGCCAGCGCCCGGGCCAGCGCCACCCGTTGGCGCATGCCGCCGGACAGCTCGTGCGGGCGCTTGTCCACCGCGTGGCCCAGATTCACCAACTCAAGAAGTTCGACGGCGCGCCCCTTCCGTTCCGTCCGGCCCACCCCACGCAGTTTCAACGCCAGTTCCACGTTCCCGCGGGCGCTGAGC
The DNA here is from genome assembly GCA_038243775.1 of Actinomycetales bacterium. Taxonomy (GTDB): domain Bacteria; phylum Actinomycetota; class Actinomycetes; order Actinomycetales; family Micrococcaceae; genus Specibacter. The sequence goes on from JBBSQT010000101.1 coordinate 969, forward strand.
CATGGGAACAGCGCCGATTCCTGGAACATGAACGCGGCGCCTTCCACCGGCACCTCCAAGGCGCCGGCGGTGGGCGCGTCGAGGCCGGAGATGATGTTCAGCAGCGTCGACTTTCCGCAGCCGGAGGCGCCGAGCAGCGCCACGAACTCGCCCTGCTGGACAGTTGCGTTGATGTTCTCCAGCACCGGGGCGCCGTCGCCAAAGCGCTTGCCCAGGTTTTCCAGGACGACGGCGGCTCCCCGGCCGTCGTCGTTGGCACTTTCGCTGGTGTCCGGCAGTGTCATGCCGGCAATCATGGCGTCAGTCATGGTGCACCCAATCCTGCCGCCGTGACGGGTTCTTCCCCGGCAGCCCTTAGTGCTTTGTTCAGCAGCGTCAGGTCAAAAAGCCCGTTGAGGTCTGCTGCCTTGGAAACTCCTGTGTCCACGCCGTGTTGCAGCAACGTGGGGAACGTGCCGGCCAGAGGATCGGAGGTAAACGTCAGCTCAGACAACGAGCGGGCTATCACCTCCTCGTCCAACGGCTGCCCAATGGCCGTTTTCAAGGCATCGTTGATGACGGCACCGGCTTCCCCCTGGTGCCCGTCCAGCCATTGCACGGACTCAACATGCCCGGCCAGCAGGGCCTGAACAGTTTGTGGATGTTGCACCAAAAAGCTCTTGTTCACGGCCAGCACGGTGGTGCTGAATTCACCCTTGTCCCAGAGGTCAGCCTCATTGACCAGAACCTTGGCCCCGGACTGCAGCACCAGGCGTGAGGTCCACGGCTCGGCGACCCAGGCGCCGTCGATCTTTCCGTCCTGGAACAGGCGCAGGGTCTGGGCGTTGGTGGTGGGGGTGATTGTGACGTCCCCGCCGCCGGAGGTGGTTGTTTTCACGCCCCGCTCGCCCAGCCATTTGCGCAGCGCCACATCCTGCGTGCCGCCCAGCTGCGGGGTGGCGATCGTCTTGCCGCGCAGGTCCTCCACGCCGGAGATGCCGGGGCGGACCACGAACTGGGCGCCGCCGGATGCCACACCGGCGATGATGCGGATGGACTCGCCGCCGCTTTGCACGAAGGAGTTCAAGGCCGGGTTGGGGCCAAGATAGGCGGCGTCAATGGCCCCGGCATTGAGGGCCTCCACCGTGGCCGGGCCCGTGGTGAACACCTGAGTTTCCAGCGTGGTGGCACCAAGGCCCTTGGCAAAGATGCCTTTTTCCACACCCACCAGGGCCGGACCGTGGGTGATGTTCCCGAAGTAGCCAAGCTTGAGCACGGCGGCCGGTGAGGTCCCGGTTTGGGAGGCACCGGCGTCGTGGGTGTCCTTCGCACCGATGCCCGCCACGGCGGCACCGGCACCAATGAGGCCAATGAGACCCGTGACGAGCATGACCTCCAGGCCGCGAAACTTGCGCTCCGGCTTTTCCCCGGCCACCACGCGCTTGAGCTTGAGGGCCGGCGGACCTTTCGGGACTTCTGGCGTGTGCGTGCCTTCTCGGCTTCCCGGTGTACTCATGATTGAAACGGTAGGGAATGCCGATGGGTCTGTTCAATGAACGGGACTCCCGGGGTCACGCGGGTTCATGCAACGTCATATTTACTGGAAATGGCGCCCGCCCGGGCACGGATCCGCCCAGAGTTTGGCACAGGGGGCGATCCGTGGCCGGCGTCAGCTCCTGATCAATCCAAACCGGCGGCCGAGACCTCAGGGTGGCCGCCCTTGGTGAGGATCTTGTTGAGCGGCTCCAGGTGGAAGATTCCCGACAGGTCGGCCTGTTTGCCCACGCCGGCCGTGACGCCGGCGGCCAGCAGCTTGGGGAACGTCGCCGCCAGGGGGTCGGCAGAGAACGAGAGCTCCGTCAGTGAGCGATCTATGACGTCGCCGGGCAATTCCTTGCCCGCCGCCGTTTTAAGGGCGGCGTTCACGGCGTTGGCGGCCTCGCCGGGATGGTCATTGAGCCAGTCGATCGATTCGGTGTTGCCGGCCAGGAGTGCGTCGACGGTTTGCGGGTGTTGTGCGAGGAATGTCTTGCTGACAATCAGGATCGTGGTGGCGAATTCACCCTTGTCCCACAGATCAGCCTCATTCACCAGGACCTTTGCCCCGGCCTGCAACACCAGCCGGGAAGCCCACGGCTCCGGCAGCCAGGCGCCGTCGATCTTTCCCTCCTGGAACAACTTCAGCGTGCTGGCGTTGTCGGTGGGGTTGATCGAGACGTCGCCGCCGCCCTTGGGTGTGGTGGTGAAACCCTGCCCGGCCAGCCATGAGCGCAGTGCCACGTCCTGCGTGCCGCCCAATTGCGGCGTGGCCAGAACCTTGCCGCGCAGCTGTTCCGCCGTGGTGATTGACGGATCGACCACGAGTTGCGCACCGCCGCTCGTGGCCCCGGCGATGATCCTGATGGATTCGCCACCGCTCTTCACAAAGGAGTTGATGGCTGGGTTGGGGCCAAGATAGGCGGCATCAATGGCACCCGCGTTCAGCGCCTCAATGGCGGAGGGACCCGCGTTGAAGACCTCGGTCTTCAACGTCGTGGCCCCCAGGTGCTTGGCAAGAATTCCGTTGTTGACCCCGATCAGGGCCGGAGCGTGGGTGACATTGGCGAAGTAGCCCAGGCGAAGCTCAGCAGCGGGACCCGCTGCGACCTCCTGCTCCTGGGCGGCCTTGCCGCTGGAGTTGTTGCCGGCGGCAATCCCGGCAACGGCAGCGCCGGTGCCAACCAGGGCAAACACGGCGGCCATGGCCGCAATTTCCAGCCGGCGCAGCTTGTGTCGGGTCTTGTGGCCCGCAACGATACGAGTGGTTTTCACTTGTTGGCCGGGCTCCGGGACGGTTGCGGGCTTGTCGCGGGGATCTTGCTGGGGGTTGTGCTGGGGATCTTGCTCAGACATGGGGTTTCCTCAGGATGTTGGGGTGGCGGCCTTGGTGCAGCAGGCCGCAACATCGCGGCGGAAACCGGGGCTTCCTGCGGGACAGGAGGGGCGTGTTCTCCCGGCCGGCCCTTCCGGCCAGCGCATGGCTGGCGGGTTTCGCTGCGGTGGCGTCTGTGGTCATGGAGCAAGGCTAGGGAATCGCCGCGACCCGGTTCAACGATGCTGACGTGCGGCGTCACGCGGATTCAAACGGCGTCACAATCGCCCGCCCACGGGCACGCCCACGCCCGAATCCGGGCCAGCGCCGGACCAGGCCACCGGGCCAGGCCACCGGGCCATCAGGCGAGAATGCTCAGCTCTCCTGCTGGCTGTCCCACTCGTTGCGCAGTTTGCGCAGGCGTGAGCGGAGCTTGGACTCGCGGTTCCTGTCACTGCCCACCGATTTGGTGGCGTTCACATAGGACTCCCCGAAGGACTGCAGCAGGAGATCGTCGGCAACCCGGACCTGGCCCGGGTTGAACCGGTATTCCATGAGCCTGGCAACGTGTTGCGGGTCGATGGACCGGAACCACTCCTCCGCGGCATTGACGGTGTCGATCCCGTTGGCCGCGAGGACGTGGACCATCCAGTCGTACTGGTTTTCCTTGCTGCTGCGGTAACTGGGGAAGGCGCGGGTCAATACACCCTGGAGCGATCCGGCGTCGAGCAATTGTTCCTGCGCACCGGTGTCAATGCCTTCCAGAGCCTGCTGGCGTTTGAGGATGTCGGCAATGTTGACGAACTGCTGGTCCGCCAGTTCGATCAGGGTGGAGGCCATCGTGAAGGCGCGGCTGATTTCGGCGTTGTCACCGCTGGAGCCCTTGAACCGGATGTCGTGCTCGAATTCAGCCCAGGCGTGCTGGAGGACCGTGCGGATCTGGACTTCAAACCGCTGCCCGACGAACTCCTGGCAGTTGGTGGGAGGGTTCGTCTGGGGAACTTCAAGGGTCAGGTGGCGCCCCGCGTAGCCAATCCCGCCGTTCTTGCGCAGGATGGCTGTTTTGTCTTCATCGTCATGGCAGATGAATTGGCTGGTGAGGGCAATCGCCACGGCGTCTATGTCCGACTCCACGTACAAAATCACCCGCACCCCGATCAGGTCGTCAAGGTGTTCCAGCCCGCCGGGGTACTTCAGCCTGCCGTCACTGGTGCGGCGGGACATTTTCTCGGCCGCTGATTGGGCGCTTTTGACACGAAATTGCACGTCGTGGTGGTTCAGACCGTCATCATGGAGCCTGCCCACGATGGTGTTGCGGATGGACTGCGCTGCTTCCTCGAGTGCTTGTTCCTGGAACCGTGCCTCGTCCATAGCGAACCCTGCGTCTTCCACAGCCTGGCTTCCGATGGTGTCCCCCTCGCCACTCCGAACCGGCGAAACCCGGCCCACTTCAAATTCTCCCAGCTTTGCAGGGCTTGTCCAGCACAACGGCCGCGTGACGGGTACGGTTCCCTGCAGGTTCTGGCGCTTTGTGCCACTGGCGCGGCCTTCAGCGCCGGCCAACAGCTTTATCGGACGAACCGCGCTTGAACGACGTCAGGAGCGTCCGGATCAGTTTTCGTGGCACCATCCGGGTGGAAGCGATTGCGCCGATAGAAGGCATGGGCCCGTGGATTCCTGTCTGCAACCCATAACGTGGCATCGGATTCACCCAGTACGGCGTCAATGAGCAGTTGCCCCGCGCCTGTGCCTAGGGCATGGCGCCGGAGGTAGATCATGTACAGTTCCAGCCCGCGCGGAGCGTCAGGATCCATGGCCGGTCCCACGAAGGCGAATCCAATAATGCTGCCATCGGCTTCAGCCACTCGAACTACGCGGTCCGGGCGGTTGCTGGACAGGATCTGGGACCACATGTGCTCCCGTTGTTCCAAGGCTTCGCTGCCAAACCTGTCTTCGGGAAACAGGCCTCCGTATGTTTCCCGCCAGGCTTCATTGTGGACATGGGCCAAAGCAGGGGAATCCTTCAGCAGGGGCGCCCGTACATGGATGGATGTTGCCATGCTCAAACACTAGTTGTGTCCCACCCCGGCCGCCGCCCGGGACACTGCGGCGAACCAAAAACTGCGATGCTTCAACCAGCAGCGGCTGCGGACGGCACCCGCTCAGGCGTGGGGCCGGGTCCAGGGCGGGGAGATCCATTCGCTGCCCACGGTGAAGAGCGACGCCGGTGCCCCCACCGCCTGCACCTTCGCTCCCGTGGGGGTGAGGGAGGCTCGCATTTTCCGGGTGAAGTTTCCGGCCGGAAGGTCCGCCTGCCACACGGCGTTGTAAACGTCGCGCAATGCGGAAAGCGTGAACGCCTCCGGCAGCAGCGAGGCGGCGATGGTGGAGTATTCCATTTTTCCGGCCAGCCGTTCCAGTCCGTCTGCGAGGATGTTCGCATGGTCAAAGGCAAGTCCCTGCCAGTCCAGTTCGTGGACCGGCTGCCAACAGGCTGCCGCGGCATCGGTGCCGGCGCTCAGTTCCGGCAGGCTGTGGCCGCGCGCCGCCAGCAGGACAAGATGGGCCACGGACACCACCCGCATGCGCGGATCCCTTTCCGGGGCGCTGTATGTGGCAAGTTGTTCCACCAACACCCGGTGCTCCCCCAGCTCCAGGCCGGTTTCCTCGGCCAGTTCACGGCGGGCCGCGACCAGCGCGTCCTCACCGGGACCCACAAATCCGCCCGGAAGCGCCCTCCTGCCACGAAACGGCTGCGCCCCGCGTTCAACAAGCGCCACCTGCAGGACCTTATTAATGACGGCGAACACCACCAAGTCCACCGTCAGGGCAACAGTCGGGAAGGCTGAGGGGTCGTAGCCAGCCAGAAAGCCAGCCTCGGATAAAGCTGTGGCCGCTGTTGCTTCGGCAGCCGACTCCCCGGCGTCTTGCTCTGAACGGTTCATGCGGCCGCCTCCAGCACTGTGCCCTCCGACAGCACTGCGCGTTCCGACAGCACTGTGCCCTCCGACCAGGCCTGGGTGGTGAAGGTGCTTTGCTGCTCCAGCATGGCATCGATGACGGCCGTGGCCGTTGCCATGCGGCGTTCATGGCTGCCCGTTAGCAGGATCCATGAGTGCCCTTCCGCCGTGAGCGCCTCCTTGAACCATTCGGTCA
>JBBSQT010000102.1:0-6929 GCA_038243775.1 Actinomycetales bacterium
GCCGACACCGTGGCGGTGTCGGTTGGCGGCACCAGCGGCCAGGACCCGCTGCCACCGGAATCCCACGAAGCTGTGGTGCCGCACTGGGTCCCCCAAACGGCACAGACAGCTCCGGATCTGCTGATGCGCCCCGGCAGCCGGGACGACCACAGCCCCGCCATGGTTGAGGACGTGACGGAAATGCCGGCGTCGGACATCCCCACCAATGCTGGCACCCCTGTCGACGAAGAACATGACGTTGTGGTGAAAAAGGGCGACACCTTGTGGAGCATTGTGGCAGCCGCGCTGGGCCCCTACGCCAGTGACGTGGACGTGGCGCAATCCTGGCCGGACTGGTACCGGACCAACCGTGCCACCATCGGCGCCGACCCGAACAGCATCTTTCCCGGCCAGGTCCTGCACGCCCCGTAACTTTCCCGCAATCATGCGCCATTCACCAACCACACCCGGTATCAGCATCAGCATCAGCATCAGCAAGGAGAAGCTCATGAGTTCCGCAGCCAGCACCGAATCGGCGGCACCAACACTGTTGGTGGTCAAGCCCGTCATCGCCACTGACACCGAACCGGGTGTTGCCAACGTCCTGGTAAAGCTGGCGCGCCGGCGTGAGCAGGCGGTCAGCGCGCCGCCGGGCCGCGGCACGGTTTCTCAGGCCGGATCACCAGGCATGCCCAGACGCCGCAGTCCAGCTGCAGGCGTGGTGGCCCTGGATCCTCTGGCTGCCGAGCATGAGGTGGTCGGCTTGCTGTCCTCGAAGGTGGCGCAGGCGGTGCTTGAGGTGCTCAGCGGGATCAGGTCGGTGCAGCAGCTGGCCAGGTGGCTGGACACCAGGTGCCTGAGTGCCCTGACCACCCGCGCCCGGCTCCATGCGGAGGCCTGCAAGGCGCATGCGCGGCGCCAAAGCCATGACGGCAGCCCGGAAAACGTCCGCACCCTCCACCACCAGCCCATTGTTCGTTCGGTGCACTGCAGCAACATCTCGCCCGGCGTGTATGAAAATGTGGTGATCATGGCGGACAAGACCCGGTTCAGGGCCGTCGCCATGCGCTTTGAACGTGAGCGGGGGCTGTGGAAGGTCACGGCGTTGAACATCGGCTAGCGGTCCCGGTGCTGCCGGACAGGCGGGGTTGTTGGGCCGGGCCGTTGTCCATGAGCAGTTAACCACTGCGGCCGCTTGCCGGTGTTGCCCCTGGTTGATACAGGGCAACACCGGCACGCGGCCGTTCCTGGCGGAGCTGGTTGGCGAACTAGCGCTTTTTCTTCTTGCTGCCCTTGTTGGCCGGGCGCTTGGCCGACGGCGGCAGGCCGCCGGTACTGCGGCGTTCAACATGGGTTTCTGCATCACCCTGGGCGTCAGGGGCGGTGAACTGCAGCTGCGCCGGCTGGGCCGGGGCTTCCAGGCCGGGTGCCGTGATGCGGGGTGCGTGCTCATGCTGATGTTCCGCGTCGCTCGCGTTGGCGGCGCCGCCCACGCGCTGCATGAGGCCGGCAGGAGCTTCGGCAACAACGCCGACAGTCGCTGCGGGGGCGTTCTCCACCTCAACTTCGAGATTGAACAAAAAGCCGACGCTCTCTTCACGAATGCCGGCCATCATGGACTGGAACATCTCGTACCCTTCACGCTGGTACTCCACCAGCGGGTCGCGCTGGGCCATGGCGCGCAGGCCGATGCCTTCCTTCAGGTAGTCCATCTCGTAGAGGTGTTCCTGCCATTTGCGGCCCACAACGGAGAGCACAACGCGGCGTTCAAGCTCACGCATGCTTGCCGATCCCAGGGCGGCCTCACGTTCCTGATAGGCCACCTTGGCGTCGGAGAGCAGCTCGGTTTTGAGCAGTTCGGGCGTGATTCGCCCTTCGCCCCCGGCTTCCTCTGCGACTTCGTCAACCGTCAACGTCACCGGGTAAATGGTCCGCAGGTTGTTCCAGAGCGTCTGGAAGTCCCAATCCCCTGGGTGGCCGTTGTTCAGCGCCGCCTCGATGATCTCATTGACGGTGTCCTCGAGGAAGTGCTGGACCTTTTCATGCAGGTCCCCGCCCTCCAGAATGCGGCGGCGGTCGCTGTAAATGGCTTCGCGCTGGCGGTTCAGGACGTCGTCGTACTTCAGAACGTTCTTGCGCTGCTCGGCGTTGCGGCCCTCAACCTGTCCCTGCGCCGAGGCAATCGCCTTGGAGACCAGCTTGGATTCGAGCGCTACATCATCTGGCATGGATGAGCGTGACATGAGGCGTTCGGCCGCACCGGAATTGAACAGGCGCATGAGGTCATCAGTGAGCGAAAGGTAGAAACGGGATTCGCCAGGGTCGCCCTGACGGCCGGAACGGCCTCTTAGCTGGTTGTCGATGCGGCGTGATTCGTGACGTTCGGTACCTAGGACGTAGAGGCCGCCGGCTTCCAGGACAGCTTCGTGCTCGTCCTTGACGGCCAACTTGGCTGCCTCGAAGGCGTCATGCCAGGCGGCCTCGTACTCATCCGGGGTCTCCTCCGGATCGAGTCCGCGCGCAGCCAGTTCGGCAACAGCATTGAACTCGGCGTTGCCGCCGAGCATGATGTCCGTGCCTCGACCAGCCATGTTCGTGGCAACGGTGACGGCACCGCGACGTCCTGCCTGGGCCACAATGGCCGCCTCACGGGCGTGGTTCTTGGCGTTCAGGACCTCGTGCTTGACCCCGGCAGCTGCCAGCTTCTTGGAGAGGTATTCGCTCTTCTCAACACTGGTGGTGCCCACCAGCACCGGCTGTCCGGTTTCGTGGCGCTCGGCAATGTCTGCCACCACGGCGTCGAACTTCACCACTTCATTCTTGTACACCAGGTCGGCCTGGTCGGCACGCTGCATGGGCTTGTTCGTGGGGATCGGGACCACGCCGAGTGAATACGTGCCCATGAATTCGCTGGCTTCGGTCTCGGCGGTACCGGTCATGCCGGACAGCTTGCCATAGAGACGGAAGTAGTTCTGCAAGGTCACGGTGGCCAAGGTCTGGTTCTCAGCCTTGATCTCCACGCCTTCCTTGGCCTCAATGGCCTGGTGCATGCCTTCGTTGTAGCGGCGGCCGGCGAGGATTCGACCCGTGTGCTCATCCACGATGAGGACTTCGCCGTCCATGATGACGTAGTCCTTGTCGCGCTTGAAGAGCTCCTTGGCCTTGATGGCGTTGTTCAGGAACCCAATGAGCGGGGTGTTGGCGGATTCATACAGGTTGCTGATGCCCAGGTAATCCTCAACCTTTTCAATGCCGTCCTCAAGCACGCCCACGGTGCGCTTCTTCTCGTCAACTTCATAGTCTTCATCAATGTCCAGGCGCAGCACCACCTTGGCAAACTCGCCGTACCAGCGGTTGGCGTCGCCGGAGGCCGGACCGGAAATGATCAACGGCGTTCGGGCCTCATCGATGAGGATGGAGTCAACTTCGTCGACAATGGCAAAGTTGTGGCCGCGCTGGACCAGTTCCTCCTGGCTCCACGCCATGTTGTCGCGCAAATAGTCGAAACCAAACTCGTTGTTGGTGCCATAGGTGACATCGGCTGCGTACTGGGCGCGGCGCACGGCCGGGTCCTGGTTGGAGATAATGCAGCCGGTGCTCTGGCCAAGGAACCGGAAAACACGGCCCATCAGGTCCGACTGGTATTCGGCCAAGTAGTCGTTGACCGTGACGATGTGAACGCCCTTGCCGGTGAGTGAGTTCAGGTAGGCAGGTGCCGTGGCCACCAGCGTCTTGCCTTCACCGGTTTTCATTTCGGCGATGTTGCCCAGGTGCAGGGCGGCACCGCCCATGAGCTGGACGCGGAAGTGGCGCAGGCCCAAGGTGCGGGAGGATGCCTCGCGCACGGCGGCGAATGCTTCCGGGAGCAGGTCATCCAGCGACTCGCCGTCCGTGTGGCGGGCCTTGAGCTTGTCTGTTTCCTCGCGCAGCTCGGCGTCGGTGAAGGTCTGGAATGAGTCCTCCAGCGAGTCAATGGCGTCGGCGAGGACGTTGAGTCGTTTGAGCGTCTTGCGATCGCCCGTTCGAAGGACCCGCTCAAGAAGTGATGGCACGAAATTGCTCCCAATCTATTGCTGCCTAAAAGTGGCGTGTTCAGTCTACGTGAGATGCCAGTAAGATCACTGCCAGTTTTTGGCTTGTCCCGCAAGTTTCGCGGCGAGGTCCCCATGGTCAAGCACCACGACGTCGCCCAGTCCCAGCCAACGCGCCATGAGTCCCAGCTCACTTGCCAAGGCAGACGCGGTCTCCTGCGGCGCCCCAGCCTCGGCAAAGGCGCCGCGAACCAGCAGCACGCCATTTTTTCTGTCAGCTTTCAAATCCACCCTGGCCACGATGTTCTCGCCCAGCAGAAAGGGCAGCACATAATATCCAAACTTTCGCTTCTGCTCCGGCGTGTAGATCTCAAGACGGTAGTGGAAATTGAACAGTTGCTGCAGCCTGCGCCGTTCAAACACCAAGGAGTCGAAGGGGCTCAGCAGTGCCTGGCCCACCGCTTGGCGGGGTGTTGTGGCCGAGGCGTGCAGGTAGGTGGGCTCCGGCCAGCCTGAAACGTTGACCAGTTCCAGTTCACCGGAGTCCACAAGGTCAGCCACCGCGATGGCGGTCTCCTTGGCGGGCATCCGGAAGTAGTCGGCAAAGCACCGGACGCTGCCAATGCCGTGCGCGCGGGCAGCGGCTGCGGTCAACCGGGTCAGCGCCTGTTGTTTCTCGCCTTCCGCCATTTTCTGGCCTGGGGTCCACAGCGAACGCTCTTGTGGTGGCAGCACTTTCTGGATCAGCGTGTATTTACGTTCGAACTGTTCATTGCGTGCCGCCGCACCAACAATGCCTTGTTCAAAAAGTCCCTCCAGGGTGCGCTTGACGGCGCTCCAGTTCCAGCCCCAGTCCTCCTTGCAAACAGTTTCCTCGTGGCCAATCCTGGCTGTGATTTCCCTGGCCGTCATTGGTCTGCTGTGTGCCAGCAGCGCAAGGATGTCGTGTTCCAGTTTTTCCCGGAGGTTGGCATCCATCGCAGATGATCCGACCCAGCGGCGGTTCTGCCATTGCCGCAAATCATTGAAATGGACGGGCCTGACCATGCTGGCTTCGTGGGCCCAGTACTCCATCATCTTTCGTGGCGCAGACCCGGCCAGGGAATTCACTATTGACGTGTCATAGTTGCCCAGACGGGAGTAGAACGGCAGATAATGGCTGCGGGAGAGCACGTTGACGGAATCAATTTGGACAAGCTGGATCTGGGCAAAAGTCCGGCCCACCTCCCGTGACGTAACGGTTTGGGTGGGCCGGACATTTGCGAGCCCCTGGGCCTTGAGTGCGACCCGCCGAGCCTGCGAGGGGCTCAGCGTTGGGCTCATTCAATTGCTCCTGGACATCTTGATCTTTTCATTCATCGTGCGGGCAACTCTTGGTGTTGCCGGGGGCCACCTGGACGGTGGCGGACTGCACTACACCCGTGCGGGCTCATCCTCGGATCGGTAGGCGGAGATTTCCTCTGCATTGTCCGGGTTGTCGTCCAGGGAAATGACTCCATATGTCCAGCCCTTGCGCCGATAGACGACGGATGGAACCCCTGTTGATGAATCGATGAACAGGTAGAAGTCGTGGCCAACCATTTCCATGTTGTCAACGGCGTCGTCCAGGGACAGTGCCGCTGCGGGAAACACCTTGCGCCGGATGAGCACGGGTGAATCTCCTGCGGGGATGTCGTTTTCGATTTCGTACGGCATTTTCTCGGCAGCTTCTGCGGGAGCGCTCTGGGCATAGATTGGCTCCGAACTGCTCACGGGCGGAAGCGAGCCGGTGGCTTCGTTGACAGCCACAGGGGCGTGCCGTCCGTGGTGAACTTTCTTCTTGTCCTTGGCCCTGCGGAGCCGCTCCAGCAGCTTTCCGTAGGCCAGATCAAAAGCGGCAAACTTGTCCGATGCGGAAGCCTCCGCACGGATCACCGGACCTCGACCCAGAACTGTCAGCTCTACAGTGAGGGGGGCTTCTGCTGTGCGGGCTTTGCTTTCCTTGGAAACCTTGACATCAACGCGCTGGACCTTGTTGGCCAGCTGTTCGATCTTTGTGAGTTTCTCGCCAGCATATTCGCGGAATCGGTCCGAAACGCTCAAGTTGCGACCGGTGATCATGAACTCCATGGTGCCCTCCAAATATCTGCGGTGACACGGCGGTCAGCTATCTGATGGCCTCGCCACCATGACCGCCGACGGGCGGTTTCCTCTTGCTAGAGGTACCCGTTTACTCACGTTAGTTCACTGCATGGGTTTATTCATCTTTTGCCCAAAATTATTTTGGCCGAGTCTTGGCGGGGGCATGTTTTGTGCGGTTCCTTCAGGCGCCCGTGCGGAGGCCAACACCACGGCACCGCAGACGTTAAAGCCTGAACTTTCCAATGTTTTTGCGGCTTCCCGCAGGGTTGACCCGGTAGTCAGCACATCATCGAGCAGCAGAACTGAGTGGTCAGCGGGGTTCGCCAGCAGCCGAATATTTCGGTCCCATCCGGCCCTGATTTTCAAAGTGTTACGGACGTTGCTTCGCCGGGCCGCCCTGCCCAGTCCCTTTTGATGGTGCCGGTGCCAAGGCAGTTTGACTTTACTGCCCAGGATGCGAGCCACCACCAGCCCGGGAGGCAGTCTTCGCTCATGAATAAGCGTCCGCAGGATCAACGCCACGGGGTCGTAGCCGCGCCGGCGCCATCCGGTCCCCGTGCTGGGGATGGGCACCAGGAAAGTGGTGGACAAGGGCTGTGAGCTGCCGAGCCGGGACTCTGGTTGCGGAACAGGTTCCGGCTCCCCCATGAGCATCTGCCCTCGCTCGAGGGCCCGGGCAAGTCCGCGACACAGGGGTGCGGCCAGTTCCGTGCGTCCATGGTTCTTGAAGCCCAGGATGGCGGCGGCGAGGGCATCGCGATACTCGCCCGCAGCAACCACCGGCAGATACGATTCCCC
>JBBSQT010000103.1:0-6905 GCA_038243775.1 Actinomycetales bacterium
GTCCACGCCAAGTATTCCCCGCCCGTTGCCAGCCCGGCAGTCACGGCGGAGGCGGCGCCGGTCAGGGCGATCACGGTGCCCAGTGACTTCTTCGCCGGTATCGCCAAATATCGCGGCCAGCCATAGCCGAAAATGACGGCCAGCACCACGCTGACACCTACTGTCCAGCCCTGGCCAAGATAGTGCCCGGCGACGAGCAGCGCCAGGGCGATGATTCCAATTAGTCCGGCTATTGATGACTTCACACATCAATCCTGCCCTATTCCCCCGGTACACTGTGGAACAACCCTGAAAGTGGTGCGTCCGCGCTGCCGGCCTGAAACTTTTGCAAGGGTTGGAGTTGGTTCCCCGCTCAAAGACGCGTACCTAAACAAGGCACTTTGTTAGGAAGTCATGTCGCAGATTCTCATGCTGACCAATATCCACGGCAGCTCCGTGGAGGTCCTGCCTGCGCTTGAACTTTTGAGCCACACGGTCCATATTCTTCCCGCCGTCCCCACCGCATTGCTCGAGGCGAAACCTGCCGAACTGATCATGGTCGACGCCCGCAAGGACCTGGCGGCCTCCCGCGCCCTGACGCAGTTGCTGCGCGCCACCGGCATCAGCGTGCCACTGCTGTTGGTGCTGACCGAGGGCGGCATGGCTGCCGTGTCAGCGTCCTGGGCTGCCGACGACGTCGTGCTCGACACCGCGGGACCGGCGGAGGTTGAGGCCCGCATCCGGCTCGCCCTGACCCGGGCCGCCAGTTCTGAGGAAACCTCGTCCCAGGAGATTCAGGCAGCTGGAATTGTCATCGACGAGGACAGTTACACGGCGAGGCTCCACGGCTCGGCACTGAACCTGACCTACAAGGAATTTGAGCTGTTGAAATACCTGGCCCAACATCCGGGACGCGTCTTTACCCGGGCGCAGCTCTTGAACGAGGTGTGGGGTTACGACTATTACGGCGGCACCCGCACCGTGGATGTCCACATCAGGCGGCTGCGCGCCAAACTGGGGTCTGAAAACGAGAACTTGATCAGCACCGTGCGCAACGTCGGCTACAGGCTGACTGCGGCCAAGCTCCCCGACAACGCGCTCGCGCAGGCCTAAGCTCCTGCAACTTGGCGCCGCTCAAGCTCGTGCGACGTCAGGAGTGCGCGGTCCCGCCCCCAACCGCGAATCTTGGTGGCATCCGACGCAATGTTCCGCGGAATTCGCCTTCCTGAGAACGCACCAAAACGGCGAAAACGGCGGAAATTTCCGAAGCGTCAAGGGCACGCGGAAACGTCAAATAAGGGGTGCGTGGAACTGAGGCACCCGCCGTGAGCTGGCAGATGGGGCTGCCTTCACCGCCGGGAGCAGCCACAACTGCAAGGTCACGGGCTGAAGCGGAGAAAGACTCGCTCCAGAGCCTGGCCCAAAAATAAAAAATGACCCGCCGCAGTGATTGAAAAATTCTCAATCCCGCAGCGGGCCAATCTTCTTATCGTGGTGGAGGACATACGGGTCGAACGTATCGAGGACACCCCACTGGTGCATCCCCCCGGGTTGGAACGTGTTTCACGGCTAATGATGGAAACTTTGGGTTTGCCAAGATCTGCTGCTCCTAAACTGTAGGACACACCAGCGCCCGGATGCAAACCAGCCCTACCTCTCGCAATGTCTTGGGCAAGCCCACTAGGCTGTGGTTATGAGCCCCGCAAAGACTGACAACTGGCCGGTGACAGTGATCCACGGCGCCCCTGCGGCTGAGATTCTGCAGGAAATCCAGACGGTGGTCGACGCCGCTGAAGACGCCGACGGCAACCCGCCCTTTTCCGAGCAGACCCTGGTGGAGCTGAAATCCCCCGGGGCCGGCCCGCACAGTGTCCTGACGCTGCTCACCTACGCTCCCGAGGACGCCTCCCCCACGGTCGGGGAGGACCTGGCGGGGGTTGCCGTTGTGGTCCTGAACGGCGACGAAGGTGTTCTGGAGATCGTGGTCCACCCCGCCTACCGGAACGACGGGGTCGGGGCGATCCTGGCCGACAAGCTGGTGGAAAGCCGCGGGCTGCAAGGCATCAAGGCCTGGTCCCACGGCGACCATGAGGCAGCGGCGGACCTGGCCGCCAGTTACGGATACCGTGCCATCCGCGAACTGTGGCGCATGCGCCTGGTCCGGCAGGCGCCGTCGTCCGCGCAGACCGTGGCCGCATCTGAGTATCCAACGCCCGACGGCGTGGGCTTGCGGACGTTCATCCCCCACCAGGATGAGGCGGCGTGGGTTGCGGCGAACGCAGCTGCGTTCGCCCACCACCCCGAACAGGGGGCGCTGACGCTGGCGGACCTGCAGGCACGCATGGAGGAACCGTGGTTTGACCCGGCCGGGTTTTTCCTGGCGGTCAATTCCGAGGACGACATCCTGGGTTTCCATTGGACCAAGGTCCACCCCGCCCGGTCGGGCCAGGCGTCCATGGGCGAGGTCTATGTTGTGGGCGTGACACCTGCCGCCCAGGGCCTGGGGCTTGGCAAAACCCTGACCCGGCAAGGTATCGACCACCTGCAAAACCAGGGTTTGAGCGCCATCATGCTTTATGTCGATGCCGACAACGAGGCGGCCGTGGCACTGTATCGAAAACTTGGTTTCACCAAGTGGGACTCCGACGTGATGTACGGACCTGTTTCGGCCTGAGGCCTGCCGCAATGCCTTTGTTGCGGCCGTGCCTTGTAAGGTGGCTTTAGGGCATTACCGACGATGAGGATTTGTTGATGAAGCGTGACTACAAGCGATCCGTGAAGATGCTGTCCGCCAACGGACAGGAACGCTTTGTTTCTGGCGAGGTGCCGGCCTCACGCGCCACCCAGGACCGGATTGACATCCCCGATTTTGAGCCCACGCTCATCCCCGAAGGGGAGATTTCACCGGATCGCTTCCTCGACCGTGAACTGAGCTGGCTGGCCTTCAATTCCCGCGTGCTGGAATTGGCGGAGGATCCCGACGTGCACTTGTTGGAGCGCGTCAACTTCCTCTCCATTTTTGCCTCCAACCTGGATGAATTCTTCATGGTGCGCGTGGCTGGTTTGAAACGCCGCATCGCCACGGGGCTGGCCGTCCCCTCCCCCGCCGGCTTGAGCCCCATGGAGGTCCTGGAGCAGATCAGCGACGCCGCCCACGAACTTCAGGCACGCCATGCCCACGTTTTTGCCAGCCAGATCCGCCCGGCGCTGGCCTATGAGCACATCCACCTGGTGCACTGGGACGAACTCGACGACCCGTCCAAGGTCCAGTTGTCCACGATGTTCGCCGAGAAGATATTCCCGATACTGACCCCGCTCGCCGTCGACCCGGCCCACCCCTTCCCCTACATTTCCGGGCTGTCCCTGAACCTGGCCGTGGTGGTGCGCAACCCGGTCAGCGACAAGGAACTCTTTGCCCGCCTCAAGGTGCCGGACCTGCTGCCGCGCCTGGTCGGCCTCGACGGCGCCCGGGCAGGGACGGTGCCTGGACGGGTGGCACGCTTCATCCCGCTCGAGGAAGTCATTGCCGAACACCTGGACCAGCTCTTCCCCGGCATGGAAATTGTGGAGCACCACACCTTCCGGGTGACCCGCAATGAGGATCTGGAGGTGGAGGAGGACGACGCCGAGAATCTGTTGCAGGCGCTGGAAAAGGAACTGCTGCGGCGCAAGTTCGGCCCGCCCGTCCGCCTTGAGGTGGCCACCGACATCAACCCCAGCGTTTTGGCTTTGCTGGTCCGTGAACTCGACGTTGACGAGACGGAGGTTTACTCCCTCCCGGCACCGCTGGACCTGCGTGGCCTGTCCATCATTGGCAGCATTGACCGTCCCGATCTGCGCTACCCCAAGCATGTTGCGCACACCTCCCGCGACCTGAACGCGTCAGAGACGTCGAAGGCGGCGAACGTCTTCGCGGCCATGCGCCGTCGCGACATCTTGTTGCACCACCCCTACGATGCCTTCTCCACCTCGGTGCAGGCCTTCCTGGAGCAGGCCGCGGCGGATCCGAAGGTCCGTGCCATCAAGCAGACCCTGTACCGCACCTCGGGAGACTCCCCCATTGTGGACGCGCTGGTGGACGCGGCCGAGGCCGGGAAACAGGTTCTGGTCCTGGTGGAGATCAAGGCCCGCTTCGACGAGCAGGCGAACATTTCCTGGGCCCGGAAACTTGAGCAGGCCGGCGTGCACGTGGTGTACGGCATTGTGGGGTTGAAGACCCATTGCAAGCTTTCGCTGGTGGTGCGCCAGGAACAGGAGGGGCTGCGCCGCTACTGCCACATCGGCACCGGAAACTACCACCCGCGCACGGCCCGCTACTACGAGGACCTGGGTCTCTTGACCGCCGACAATCAGGTGGGCGAGGACCTGTCCAAGCTGTTCAACCAGCTCTCCGGGTATGCGCCGAAGACCTCCTTTGACCGGCTGTTGGTGGCGCCCCGTTCCGTGCGGTCGGGTTTGATTGAACGCATTGACGCCGAAATTGCCAACAAGAGGGCCGGGCTGCCTGCCCAGGTGCGGATCAAGGTCAACTCCATGGTGGATGAGGCCGTCATCGACTCCCTCTACCGGGCGTCCCAGGCCGGCGTGGAGGTTGGGGTGATTGTGCGGGGTATCTGCTCGCTGCGGCCCGGCGTCCCCGGCCTGAGCGAGAACATCACCGTGCGGTCAATTCTGGGGCGCTTCTTGGAACACTCACGCGTCTTTACCTTTGCCAACGCCGGGGACCCTGTTGTCTACATTGGCTCGGCGGACATGATGCACAGGAACCTTGACCGCAGGGTCGAGGCACTGGTGCAGCTCTCCAACAAGGACGATATTGCCGAGGTCAACTCCCTGCTGGACCGGTATCTCGATCCCGGAACCGCCAGCTGGCACCTGGACAGCGACGGCGAATGGAAACGCCATCATCTCGACGACGAAGGAAACCCGTTACTTGATGTTCAGTCATGGCTGCTCGCCAGCCGTTCACGTCCGAGATCAACACTGCTCCGCTAATGCGCAACACTGAGCACCTTCAAGACGGGGTCGACGCCGGCACCGCCGTCTCCATTTATGCTGCCGGAGCGCTCTGTTGGCGGGTAAAGAAGAAGAAACTCGAAGTGCTTCTCATTCACCGCCAGCGTTACGACGACTGGTCCTGGCCCAAGGGCAAACTGGACAAGGGCGAGACCCTGGCTGAGTGCGCCGTCCGCGAGGTGGACGAAGAAGTGGGGCTGCCCATCACCTTGGGCATCCCCCTGCCAACCATCCAGTACGCAGTGAAACCTGGCCTGAAGGAAGTCCACTATTGGGCTGCCGCCGTTGACGACATGCCGCCCGTCCCGGACGGCAGGGAAGTCGACGCTGCCATGTGGTGCAGCCCCAACAAGGCACGTGGGCTGCTCTCCAACCCCTCCGACCAGGAACCGCTGGAAGCCCTGATTGCGGCCCATGAGTCTGCGACGTTGGAGACCTGGCCGCTGCTGGTGATCCGGCACGCCAAAGCCAAGCCACGTTCGGCGTGGACCAGGGCCGAGGGGGAACGCCCGCTCGCCGCAACGGGCAAGCGCCAGGCGCTCTATCTGCAGCGGCTCTTGATGTCGTGGCATCCGGCCCGCATCCACACTAGCGGCTGGATGCGGTGCATCTCCACCATTTCCCCCTACGCCCAGGCAGCCAAGGCCAAGGTCAAGGTGGTCCCGTGGCTGACGGAGACCGACCACAAACGCAACCCTGCCAAGGTTGCCGCCGTCGTGGAAAAGCTGCTGACCCGCACCAGTGCCCGGGCATTGTGCACCCACCGGCCAGTGCTGCCCACAGTGCTTGCAACACTTGCCGTCCACATGTCCCCGGAACTGGGAGCATCATTGCCGCTGGAAGACCCCTACCTCTCCCCAGGCGAGGTTTTGGTGGCCCACGTGTCCATCGCCGAGCCGGGCTGGATTGTGGCACTTGAACGGCACAAGCCCTACGAAGACTGAACTGCCTTGTCCTTCGGGACGGGTCAAGAACCGGCAGGTCGGGGCGGAGCGCCTGCATGGCCCCGCAGCTTTGAGCACCACCGGGCAGGCAACGTAGCATTTGAAAAACGTTGTTCCCGGTTTCCAGAGTTTGGTACGTAACATTGGAGCGAATACAGGATCTCGCTTGCCAATGTAGCCCAAAGGATATAAAGCATGCCGTCGCTCGATTCACTTCCCGTTCTTGACTTCTCCCGCCTCCATGCAGCTCCGGAAGAAGCCGCGTCATTCCGCAACGACCTGCGCGACGCCATGCATGAGGTTGGCTTCCTGTACCTGGCCGGCCACGGCATTTCGCAGGAACTGACCGACTCCATGCTGGAGATCTCCCGCCGCTTTTTCGATCTCCCCGAGGACCTCAAGCTCGCGGTCGAAAACGTGCGCAGTTCGCAGTTCCGCGGCTACACCCGCATCGGCGGCGAAATCACCGACGGCGCCACCGACTGGCGCGAGCAAATCGACATCGGCGTGGAGCGCGACAAGGTGGAAGCCGGCGCAGATGTTCCCCAATACTGGCGCCTCGAGGGCCCGAACCTGTGGCCTGATGGCTTGCCGGAGATGCGCGCCGTCGTCTCCGAGTGGACCGAACGGCTCAGCGCCATCTCCCTCGAGCTCCTGCGTGCGCTGGCCCTGTCCCTGGGCGCACCCGAGGACACATTCGACGCCGCTTTTGCGCAGCGCGCCTTCCCCCTCCTGAAGATCGTGCGATACCCCGGCGAATCCGACCCGGACCCCGTCCAGGGCGTCGGTTCACACCGCGACGGCGGCGTGCTGACCCTGCTGCTGGTGGAGCCCGAAAAGGGCGGACTCCAGGTGGAATACCAGGGCAGCTGGATTGACGCGCCCCAGGTCCCGGGCACCTTTGTCGTCAACATTGGCGAGATGCTGGAGTTGGCCACGAACGGCTACCTCAAGGCAACGCTGCAC
>JBBSQT010000104.1:0-6900 GCA_038243775.1 Actinomycetales bacterium
GGTTAGACGCCGGCGTAGGAGTGCAGGCCGGAGAAGTACATGTTCACGATCGTGAAGTTGAAGACCACACACAGGTAGCCAACAATGGACAGCCAGGCCGCGCGGGTTCCCGTCCAGCCCTTGGTGGCGCGGGCGTGCAGGTAGCCCGCGTACACAACCCAGATCACGAACGTCCAGACTTCCTTGGTGTCCCAGCCCCAGAAGCGGCCCCACGCCTTTTCAGCCCAGATGGAGCCGAACATGAGCGTCAAGGTCCAGCCGACAAAGGCGATGCCGTTGATCCGGTAGGACAGGTTTTCCAGACTCAGTGCGTTGGGCACCAGGCGCATGACGGGGAACTTGTCCGTCTTGCCGGCCGCGATGGAGGCTTCCCGCCGGGCTTGGAAGAGCTGGAGCACGGACATGGCGAAGGTGAGTGTGAAGAAGGCCGAGGAGAGCACCGCGATCGAGACGTGGATGACCAGCCAGTAGCTCTGCAGCGCCGGCACCAGGTGGCCCACAGGGGTCCAGAAGGACACGGAGGCGGCGGTGATCATGAGCAGCACCAGCCCGATCACAAAGGTGCCCAGGAAGCGCAGGTCGCGGCGGCTCAGCACAATCAGGAACACCAGGGCCACGGCAAATGAACCGGTGGTGCAGAATTCGTACATGTTGCCCCACGGCACGCGCCCTGCCGCAAGTCCGCGGAACAGGACGGCAAGGCCCTGGACGACGGCGGCCACAACAGTCAGTGCCACGGCCACACGGGCCACAACGCGGCGTTCCTTGCCGTAGCGCATTGAGTCGCCGGCGGTGACGCCGTCGGACCCGGCATGGGTCTTGCTGCTGGGACGGGCCACCCGGTCCTGCGGGCCCGCACCAAGGTCCTGGCCTGCGGAACCGCGGGCTTCCCCGGCTCCCACACCCGCCAGGACGGACTCTTTGTTCACCCCGGAAGCGGCGGAAGCCCCGGCGCCAGCGGTCGAGGCGTCGACGGCGAGGCCGCGCTTGGCCGCCTGGCTGAAGGTGAACAAGTCCCATGCATAGGCGCAAAAAGCCACCGCATACGCCAAGCCGGCAACCAGCATGAGCTGCTCGCTGAGCTGGGCAAAGCCTTCATTGATGTCTGACATTACTGGTCCTTACTTGCCGCAGCGACGCGGGAGCCGGCTTCTGCGGAGTCGATGGTTGTTGGATCCTGCTCACTATTTTGCCCTGCAGCATCCAACGGCACCAGCCATTTGGCATGCAAAGCCTTGTTGATGGCCTCATATTCTCCGGCGAGGCGGTGGTCTTCGCCCCGGGCCAGCAAGCCAAACTCAATCATGGTGCGACCGTCGGGATGGTTTCCGGTCCGGACCCACACACGGCGGCGGTTCAGGAACAGGGAAGCCATCAGGCCCGCAAGTGCCAGCAGCGCAAACACCAGGACGTAAACCTGGCCCGGGTCATGCCGGATGTCCAGGGCGGCGAAGCGCTTGATGCCGTCGAAGCTGATGGTGCCGTTGCCCTGGGGCAGCGTGTAGCTCTGGCCGGGCACCAGCACAATGCCGCCGGCGTCGACGTTGCGGGAGTTGATCTCCTTCATCCCGGAGGTGTCCAGCGTGTAGACGTTGCGGGGAACGCCGTCGTCCAGGCCAAGGTCGCCCGTGTAGGCGTTCAGGTTCAACTGCGGGTTGAAGGGGTCGGGGTCGGAGCCAAACGCAACGCCCTTGTCATCGATCAAGGCGGTGGGGAGGAAGAAGCCCACAAAACCAAGCTGGTTCGGCTTGGCGTCCGGGACCTTGATGACCATCAGGGAGGTGTAGGCGCCGTCGGTGGGGATGGTGATGACGGGACCTTGGAAGGCAACGTTGCCGTCCCCGTCCTTGACCGTGACAACCGGCGCGTAGCCATTGCCCACCAGGTAGACGTTGGTGCCGCCAATGGACACGGGATCGTTGACCTTCAGCGTCTTGGTTTTGGTCTCGGCGCCGGGGCCGTCCTTCACGGACAGGGTGGCGTTGAAGTCCAGCGGCTGCCCGTAGTGGGCCTCCGTTGAGCGGTCATACTTGACCACCAGCCGGTCAAGTTGCACCGAATAGGGGCTCAGCCTGGCGTCGCCGAAGTTCGCGCCGGGGGTGAACGTGTCGTAGCCGGTGAGTGTGTTGACAAAGGTTTCGCCCTCCACGAGGACGCGCTGGCCGCTGTAGCCAAAAAGCCCGCTCAAGGCGATGGCCGCCAGGACGCCGATCATGGCCGTGTGGAAGATGAGGTTGCCCACCTCCTTCATGAAGCCAATCTCGGCACCCACGGAGGGACGGTCCGTGTCAAGGTCGCGCACGTCCACCCGGTAGCCCCGTGATTTAAGCACGACGGCGGCGTCCTGGACAGCGGTTTGCGCATCCACGCCGCTGCCGGCCGGGACGGTCACGGTGCCGTATTCGGCCAAGCGGGACAGCCGCTTGGGGGTGCGCGGCGGAGCCGAGCGCATGGCCTTCCAATGGATCTTGGCCCGCGGGAGCACGCACCCGATCAGGGAAGTGAACAGCAGCAGGTAAATGGCTGCAAACCAAGGCGAGGAGTACACGTCGAAAAGCTTGAACCAGTCCATGACGGGCCCCGAGGTGGGGTTGTCCTTCAGGTACTGGGTCACCTCGGCGGGCGCCGACGAGCGTTGCGGGAACAAGGATCCCGGGACGGCCCCCACGGCCAGCAGCAGCAACAGCAGCAGCGCCGTCCGCATGCTGGTCAGCTGCCGCCACGCCCAACGGAGCATGCCCGTGAAGCCAAGTTGCGGCACCGCAATGTCGCCGCCCGGCTTTGGCGCCTTTGGTTCTTTCACCACTGTCTCTTTCATTAGATTGGCAATCTCACTTCATTGGCAAACCAAAATTGCAGTTCGTTGATCCACGTCCCCCACAGCCCGGACACCATCAGCAGGCCCAGCACAATCAGCATGCCGCCGCCAAAGTATTGCAGCCCGCGGCGGTGCGTGCGGAAGAACGCCAAGGCGCCAAGACCCCGCCGTGCACCCAGGGCGATCAACAGGAACGGCAGCCCCAGGCCCAGGCAGTAAACAAAAGTCAGGAAGGCACCCTTGGCAGCATTGGAACCGTCGGAAAATGCCAGCAACTGCACGGCACTGAACGTGGGTCCAATGCACGGCGCCCAGCCCAGGCCGAAGGTGAGGCCCAGAATCGGGGCACCCCACAGCCCGGCCGGCGGCTTCGCATGGATCTTCGCTTCCCCTTGGAACCAACTCATCCCCCCAAGAAACACTACGCCCATGAGGATGACCACCACGCCCAGCACCTGGGTGACCCAGGCGGCGTCGGGCCCCATGAGCCAGGCACCCAACTGGCCGAACACGGCGCCAATCAGCATGAAGACGACGGAGAAGCCCAGCACAAACAGCCCGATCCCGGCGAACATCCGGCCGCGGCGCTGATTTTCCAGGTCGGCCCCGGTCAGCCCGCTGACGTAGCCCAAATAGCCGGGCACCAGGGGCAGCACGCAGGGTGAGAGGAACGAGACAAGCCCGGCCAGCAGTGCCACGGGCATGGCCAGCAGCATTGAGCCGCTGAGAATCGTCTCGGCGAAGGGATTGTTCATGGAGGCTGGCGCCGCTAGCTCTCGGCCAGCGCTGAGGTGATGAGGGCTTTCAGGGTGCCCTTGTCGGCGACGCCCAGGATGCGGGCGGAGACGCGGCCTTTCTTGTCCAGGACCAGGGTGGTGGGCACGGCCGCCGGCGGAACATACTTCGTCATGGCCAGCAGCACCCCGCCATCCTTGTCCACGACGCTGGGGTAGCTCAGCCCAAAGGAACGTTCAAACGCTTCGGCGGTGGCCTTTTCATCGCGCACGTTCACGCCCAGGAATTTCACGCCCTGCGGCTTGAAATCGGTGTAGAGCGCCTGCAAATCCGGGGCTTCCACCCGGCAGGGGGCGCAGGCCGCGTACCAAAAGTTGAGAACCGCGACGTTGCCCGCATAGTCCGCGGCTGCAACAGCGCTGCCGTCGAACAAGGTGCCGTTGAAGGAGACCGGATCCTTGCGTTCCGTTGCATTGTATTCAGTGACGGAGCCGTCGCCGGCAATGTAGTTCTTGTTGTCGCCGGCACTGGCCTGCTTGGCCAGCGGATCCTCGCTGGTGCAGGCTGCGAGGGCCACTGTCAGTGCGGCCCCGCCGGCTGCAAAAAGGGCCCTGCGGCTGATCAAAGAAGTCACGACGCAAATCTTTCGTTTCACGGGTAGGCCACTGCGTAATCGCAAAAGTGACAGTTTGCTCTACAGTACGTCGAAAAGCTGGGGGCCAGCTGGGTGCATCACGCGCCGGGGGTGGTTGCTGCGCCGGGCAGAAGTGCCGCGGCCGGTTCGCTGTACTGCACGTCGACAACGTCGTCGCCGTCGAACGTGAGGGACGTCAGCGAGGCGAGGGTGCATTCCCGATTGCGGGGATCGTGCCACAGCCGCTTGCCCTCCGCGCTGCGTCGAGTGGCCCAGATCGGCAGCTGGTGGCTGACCATGACGGCTTGCGCGCCGTCGCCGCCAATGTCAAAGGCACGACGGCGGGCATCACGTGCCGCTTCCAACATGCGTTCGGCCTGGGCTGAGTAGGCTTCCCCCCACGAAGGGCGGAGCGGGTTCACGAAGTAGGGCCAGTGCTTCGGCTTGGCCAGCTCGGCGCGGCTCATGACCAGTCCCTCAAAGTGGTTCTCCGCCTCAATGATGCGGGGGTCCGTCACGATTTCCAGGCCCAAAGCCTCCGCAGTGGGCTGGGCCGTTTCCTGCGCCCGGGTCAACGGCGAGGCCACCAGGTAAACGGGTGCGCCGCCGTCGTTCTTGGCAGCGGCAAAGTGCTCGGCAACCATGACGGCCATGGCACGGCCGCGCTCGGAGAGGTGGAACTCGGGGAGCCTGCCGTACAGCACGGCGTCGGGGTTGAAGACTTCGCCATGGCGCAGAAGGTGAACTGTTACTCGTGACATGTCTTCCAGTTTCTCAAAGTTCGCCGGGAAGGGGTTAATCAGGGTGGTGAAAGGTGGCGGCCCGCACCGGACGGGGGCACGGAAAGGCGGTGCCGCCCACATTTTAAGATCACTTTGACTCCGGTCCGATACTATGGGGGGCCGGCACTTTGCTTCCTCTTGGCACCCCCCCCTGCGGGAGACCGCACTGAAGACTAGGGTTCATCTTATGAGCACACCGAATGAATTCCCAGATCCCGAGCAGGGCAGCGGCCAACCCTGGCGCCAGCAGCCTTACCGGCAGCAGGGGTACCAGCAGCATCCGCCCGCCGGGGACTTCAAGTTTGAGATGCCCAGGGATATGCCGTCCTCCATGCAGGACGTCCTGCCGGCGGGTGGTCTCGCCGGAATTTTCACGACCGCAGGGCTGCCGCAACTGCTGAAGATTTCCTACTTCATGTGGCTGGCGACCGCGGGCATGTGGCTGTTTTTCACGTTCTTTGCCTTCATTGGTTCGTTCTTCCTGCTGGTTGCGCGCGGTTTCCGCGGCGACGGGCTCATGGGGATCGTCACCTCCATTGTTTCCGTGGTCTTGATTGCCGCCATTGTCGTTTGCGCGATGAAGCTCAAGGAAGGCAAGCTGTGGGCACGGATGGCGTTGTCAGCCATTCTGGTCGCGGGCTTCCTCATGATGTTCGTTGGCGGCACCGGCGGCGGCTTGCTCGGCGTTGCCGCGGCCGTGCTGATGTGGCTCCCCGAGTCGAGTGCTTGGTTGAACTCCCGGTCCAAGGCTTAGGAGCTTCTTTCCTGCACAAAGTAGTTGAGCACGGCGAGGTCGCGTAGGGTTTAGGACAAACCCGTCGCGGCCTTTTCCGTTTTCCGTTTTGCGGGCTCGCGGCAAAGTGGCCCCGTTCCAGAGCGGCATGTTCGGACCCCGAGCACCAGCCAGAGGCCCCCGGCAAGGATTGAAAGAGCAGAGCATATGAGCACCCCCGGCGAAGAACCCCAAGACCGTCCCGAAGACCATCCCGAAGCCCGTTTGGGAAGCTATGGCGAGGTCTCCCCCGGAGTCCCCCGCTACGGCCAGTATGCGCCGGCAGGTTGGGAACCGCCGCAGGACGTCAAGGATGCCCAGAATGCCAACAAGCCCCTCCCGGCGGCCCCCGCGTATCCGGGCTTCCGAGGCGGAGCGCCCGGCACACCGGCCCAGGGAACGCCTTCCCCTGACAAGCGCCTGGCACCCCCGGCCAGGGTTCTGCTGGCGTGCAAACTGATTATTGCGGCGGGTGTCATGCAGGCGGTCTCGGTCATCGCCCTTCTGGTGGTGCTGCTGATTCCCTCCATCAAGGCGTCCGTGATCGATGTGCTGCAAAACGCCTTCGCGGCCACTCCGGAATTCGCTGCCGTGTCTGCGGACCCTGCCTTGGTTGACACCGCATTGTTCCTGGCGTTCGTCTTCAGCATTCTCATGACTGCGTCCTACTTCCTGCTGGCCCGGTGGATTCGCAGGGGGTCCAACGGTGCACGCACCACGGCCACGGTGCTGGCCATTCTCTCGCTGCTGCTCTTGGGGCAGCTCAATCCGCTGACGATCATTCAAGTTGTTTTGGGTCTTGTGGCTGTTTTCCTGCTGTACAGGTCGGCTTCCACCGAGTTCTTCCGCGCGCACAAGGCCAAGAAGGGCCAGCCGCTGGGCTAGGCAAGGGCCGGCCGCTGGGCTAGGCGCCCGTGCGGCCTCGTTTCATGCCGGGGTCCTGCAACCGTTGGGCGTGGTAGGCCAGGATCTGCAGTTCGGTGGCCATGTCCACCTTGCGCAGATTCACATACCCGGGAACGCCCAGCGCGACGGGGGCAAAGCTGAGGATGCTGTGCACACCGGCAGCGACCACCCGGTCGCACACGGATTGGGCCACTTCGGCGGGCAGCGCCAGCACCACCATGTTGGCCCGTGTTGAGGCAACCACACTTTCCAA
>JBBSQT010000105.1:0-6861 GCA_038243775.1 Actinomycetales bacterium
GCCCCTCACCGCGAGTTCGCCAATCGCGCCGGGTTCGACGTCGTTTCCGGCATCGTCGAGGACCCTCAGTTCCGCCCCGGTCACGGCCTGGCCGATGGAGCCCGGCTTGCGGATCCCGTCGAGCTGGTTGAAGGTGACCACGGGGGACGTTTCTGAGAGGCCGTAGCCTTCCAGCATGGTGGCGCCGAAGACCGCCTCGAACTCGTGCAGGACCTCCAGGGGCAGTGCCGAACCGCCCGAGGCGGCCACGCGCAGGCTGGAGAGGTCATAGTTCTCCCGCCCAGGCGCACGCAGCAGCGCGATGTACATGGTGGGGACGCCCTCAAAAATGGTCACCTTGTCCCGCTGGACGATCTCCAGGGCCCTGACGGGATCGAACTTGGGCAGGATCGTCACGGTGCACCCGGCCAGCATGGCCGAGTTCAGGGCGCAGGTCTGGCCGAAGATGTGGAAGAACGGCAGCCCGCCGAAGATGACGTCGCCGGGCTGGCTTCTGAAGAGACTTACGGACACCTCCGCGTTGCTGCGCAGGTTTTCGTGGGTCAGCTCCGCTCCCTTGGGACGGCCCGTGGTGCCGGA
Source organism: Actinomycetales bacterium (assembly GCA_038243775.1). Lineage (GTDB taxonomy): Bacteria > Actinomycetota > Actinomycetes > Actinomycetales > Micrococcaceae > Specibacter. Next base: position 580 of record JBBSQT010000105.1, read on the forward strand.
GGTATACAGGATGACGGCGGTGTCATCCTTCCCGGCCGGGGCAATCGCGGCAACGGGCTCGGCCGCGGAAACCAACGCCATGAATCCGGCGTCGACGGGAATGACCTCGGTGCCGGCTTCCTCCGCCCCCGGAGCCACCTCTGCCATGACGCCATCCCAGGCGAAGGCCAGCGTGGCCCCGGAATCCTTCAGGTGGTAGGCGACTTCACGGGCCTTTAGCAGCGGGTTCAAGGGCACCACGATGGCACCGTAACGCAGGATGCCGTAATAAATGGGCGGCATTTGGGGAAGGTTCGGCGTCACCAGTGCCACCCTGTCCCCCGGCTTGATCCCGCGCGCGGCCAGCAGCCCGGCAACCTTGGAACTGAGCACCTCCAAGGCAGCGAAGGAAATCTCAACGTCATCCATCTTGATGGCGACGCCGGAGGGGTTTCGTTGCGCAGATGCGCCGACAATGGTGGCTAGGTTCGTCATGTCTGCTCCTGTGTGCTGTGCTGCCCGGCGGCGGAACTTCAACGGTGGCTGCGCCGCCGTGCCGGACAGTGGGGGCGTCGTCACCCCCGTGACTCCACCCTAGCGCCAGCGGGAGTGATTTCCGCCACACCGCTGCCGCCGGCCACTCATGTTTATCTCCCCGCCCATTGCCCTGAGATCGAAGATATGTTCTAATTTTAGGATGCGGTGGACCAATCAACAACTCAATCAGCCATTATTCCCCTGGCAGGCCCAAGACACGGGCGGTGATCCTGTCCCAGAATCACCGCCCGGCACACCGCTGCTCCCCCTGGCGGGGTTGATCGGCAGCGTCCAGACCCCCGAGTTCGCCGGCATCACCTTCCATGAAGTGCTTTCCAAGACGGCGTTGAACAAGGTGCCGCCCAGTTCCACCATGCCGTTTGAGTGGACGGTCAATCCGTACCGGGGCTGCTCGCACGCCTGCGTTTATTGCTTTGCCCGAAAGAGCCACACCTACCTGGACTTCGATTCCGGCGCGGACTTCGACTCCCAGGTGGTGGTCAAGGTAAATGTGGCGGAGGTGCTGCACAAGGAGTTGTTCAAGCCCTCCTGGCCGCGCCACCATGTAGCCCTGGGGACCAATACGGATCCCTACCAGCGTGCCGAGGGCCGCTACAAGCTCATGCCCGGAATCATCCGGGCACTGGCCGATTCGGGCACGCCGTTTTCGATCCTGACCAAGGGCACCCTGTTGTCGCGGGACCTGGCCGTGCTGCGCACCGCGGGGGAACAGGTGAGCGTGGGGATGGGAATTTCACTGGCGTTGCTGGATGAGGGGCTGGCACAGTCCCTGGAACCGGGAACGCCATCGCCCAAGGCCCGGCTGGCACTGATCGGCAAACTGCGTGAAGCCGGGCTCCCCTGCGGGGTCATGGCCATGCCGATCCTGCCGTGGCTCACCGATTCAGAGGAATCCCTGGATACACTCTTTGCCGCATTGGCCCGGGCCGGTGCAACGGGGGTCAGCGCCGGTGCCCTCTACCTGCGCCCTGGGACGCGCGAGTGGTTCATGCAGTGGCTGGCCCGCGAGCACCCGTCCTTGGTGGGCCGCTACCAGCACCTCTACGGATCGGGAGCCTATGCGTCCAAGGAATACCGGCAGTGGCTGGCGGGCCGGGTCAACCAGGCCAAGGCCCGCAACGGTTTTTCGGCCCAGGGATTCGTCCATGACCCCAGGCACGAAGAAGCCCGGTATCCCGATGGCGCCCTGCCTGCAACACGGCTGGCCGGCCCTGGCTTGAGGGGAGTGCCCATGCGGGAATCAACGTCCGTCAAGTCCCATCCGGGCGCTGCTGCAGAGGCACCAGCAACATTGTTTTAGCCGGCTTGCGCGCCGGGGCGGCATGAAAAAAATGGCAGGGGCGTTTTTGCCCCTGCCATTTTCATCAGCTGCCCATCCAGTGGCACCCGTGAAGGCTGCCTGGCTTATCCGCTCTTGCGCCGGAATTCACGCTTGTGGCTGGCTGCGCCGTGTGAGGCGCTGATTTTGGAGCCATTGGCGGCCTCGACACTGCCGTGCTGCTTGTTCTTCTTGTTTTCCAGGGCCTGGCGAAACTTTTCCTTGGTTTCTTCACTGGCACCTGTGGGGGCTTGTTCGTCGTGATTTTCACTCGTCATGGCACAACCTCCTAGGGTTTTCAAAACCCAGTCTGGCACAGGGTGCGGCATTTTCAACACCCATGCGCAGTTTATTGTTGGCCGGTGAACGCCCTGAGCGCATGCACAATCGGAAGATCAGCCGGAATCCACTCCAGCTCAAGGATCGCCGGCCCCGACAATTCCACCCAAACCAGCACGTCGTGGTCCTCCAGGGGTTCCGGCGTGCCGTCCGTCGCCTGGGCCAGCCACACACGCATGGCGGCGCCGGGATTCAGGGGCCAGCCGTCCGACGTCGGACACTCCAACTCCGCGCCCAGGGCAGCCTTGATGCCCAACTCCTCAGCCAGTTCCCGGTGCAGCGCCTGCTGCGGGCTCTCCCCCGGTTCAACCTTGCCGCCGGGGAACTCCCACATGCCGGCAAATTCCGGCGGAGCAGTCCGCCTCGCCGCCAAAAGCTTCACAGGTTCCTCAAGGGAATCCACCAGGGCCGCGCCCACTATTTGTTTCATCGTCGTCACCTGCCCAGTCTAGGGCGAACTAGACTGGAGGAAGCCTTCCGGTACCCGGTGCGGCGCACCCGCCGGCACACCATCGGCACCGCCGACCAGCACCGTGCGGCAATGAGTGAAACCATCCTTCGAAAGTTGTTCATGTCCCTGCTTAAAAACGCCCGCCACACAACCACCTTCCCGCCCAAAATTGTGTCGTGGGCAATTGTGGCACTGGCCCTTGGCGGTTTTGGCATCGGCACCACCGAATTCGCCATGATGGGCCTGCTCCCCAACGTTGCCGAGGGAGTGGGCGTCAGCGTCCCCACTGCCGGGCACGTCATTTCTGCGTACGCGCTGGGCGTGGTGGTGGGCGCGCCCCTGCTCGTTGCCATCGGTGCCAAAATGCCGCGCAAGGTGCTGGCGCTGGGCTTGATGGGTCTCTTTACCGTAGGCAACCTGATCTCAATTTTCGCGCAGGACTATTCCACTTTGCTGGTCACCCGCTTCATCGCCGGCCTCCCCCACGGGGCGTTCTTCGGTGTAGCGGCCGTGCTGGCAGCATCACTGGTGCCGCCCACCAAGCGCGGCCGGGCCATCTCGATGGTCATGATGGGACTGTCCGTGGCCAATGTGCTCGGCGTGCCGCTAGCGACCTTCGTTGGCCAGCAATTTGGATGGCGTTGGCTCTTTGTCCTGGTAGGCATCATCGGTGCGATCAGCATGGTCTGCATCTTCTTCTTTGTCCCGGCACAAAAAGCACTGCCGGATGCGAGCCTTCGCAAGGAACTTGGTGCCTTGCGCCGCGGCCAGGTCTGGCTCACCCTGCTGGTGGGTGTTGTTGGCTTTGGCGGCTTCTTCGCCGTCTACACCTATGTGGCGAACACCATGACCGAGGTCGCCGGTTTCCCCGCCGACTTCCTGCCGATCATTGTCGGCCTGTACGGACTTGGCATGGTCGCCGGAAGCTACGTGGGCGGCCGGATGGCCGACTGGTCCGTCATGGGCAGCATCTACTTCATGATGGGCTTTATCGCCGCGATGCTCGTCATTTATGCAGCAACCGTGCACGTGCAGTGGCTGGCACTGCTGATGGTCTTCGTCATCGGCGCCACGGGATCCATGCTTGTTCCTTCCCTGCAGACACGCCTGCTGGATGTGTCCCCGGGCGCGCCCACCCTCGCCTCGTCCCTGAACCACTCGGCCCTGAACATGGCCAACGCACTCGGTGCCTTCGCCGGCGGGCTCGTGATCACCTGGGGATGGGGATACACCGCCCCCGCCCTGGTGGGAGCAGTGCTGGCGGTCCTCGGCCTGGGCATTGCCTTGTTCAGCGGGCTGTTGGACAAGCTGGCATCCAAACGCGCAGCCAACTAGGCAGTTGGCCGGCCACTGTGTCCACCCTTGTGCCGGTGACCCGGGACCAGGCTGCGGCTGGCATCATATCCTCGTGACGGCAACTTCTGGCGCCCCCAGCACTGGGACCACGCCAGAAGTGGCCGCCGGGAGCGACAAACCGGCCTAGGTCTTCTTCAGCTCCGCGGCGTCGGCTGGGGCCGTAACGGTCACAGCCATAGCTGGGGCCGTAACAGTCACAGCCATAGCTGGGGCCGCAACGGTCACAGCTATAGCTGGGGCCGTGGGCTGAGCGCCGCGAAGCCGGTTGCCGCCAACGCCTAGGGTTGGTCCCCGGGCCCGGAGCCGCCGTCGAATCCAGGCGTTGCACTCCCCGACAGCTGGATCTCTTCCACTGGCGTTTGTGCACGCGCCGCGGAATAAATGTCTGGTTCCAGGTAAATCATTGTGGCGATCGGGACGGCCGCCCGCACCCTTCGTTCAGCCTCATTGATGATGCTGGCGATGTGGGCCCCGTTGTCGAACTGGTCGATCCCGATTTTGGCGGCAACCAACAGCTCTTCCGGGCCCAGGTGCATTGTCTTGAGGTGGATTACTTTGCTGACGCCCGGGCCAACCAGGGCAGCCTCCACGGCGCGTACGTCCTCGACGGTGGCGGACTCCCCCAACAACAGCGACTTCGTTTCGATGGCAAGAACGACGGCCACGCACACCAGCAAAACGCCAATCAGGCCGGTGCCCAGTGCGTCCCAGACACCGTTCCCAGTTATGAGCGTCATGCTGACCCCGAACAGCGCAAAGACCAGTCCCAGCAGCGCCCCGACATCTTCCAAGAGGATCACGGGGAGTTCCGGCGCCTTGGCCGTCCTGATGAACTGCACCCAGGAGCGCTTGCCCCTGTCCACGTTGGATTCCTTCACGGCCACGAACAGGGAGCGGGACTCCATGATGGTGGCCCCAATCAGAACAGCCAGGGGAACCCACCACCACCGGCCTTCGATTCCGTGCGGGTCCTGCAGTTTCTGGTAGGCCTCGTAGAGGGCGAAGAGACCGCCAACACTGAACAGAATAATGGAGACGATGAACGCATAAATGTAGCGTTCGCGGCCGTAGCCGAAGGGGTGCTCCGGGCTGGCCTGGCGTTTGGCCTTCTTCCCGCCGAGCAGCAACAGCAGTTGGTTGCCGGAGTCGGCAACGGAGTGGATGCCTTCGGCCAGCATTGATGACGAAAGCGTCAGGAAATACGCCAGGAACTTCATCACGGCGATGGACAGGTTTGCCATCAACGCAGCGAAAATGGCCTTATTGCCTCCGGAATGCGACACGGTGGATCCCTCTCATTATGGCACGGTCCAGCAGGCGGGGCCGTGGGAACGGTGCGTCCTCGCAAAAAGTGTATCGTGCCTCGAAGCACGGTCGGCGCAGGAAGGTCAGCGCAGGACGCAAATCAGCGCGAAGCAGCCTGCCAGCCAGCAGCCAGCCAGTGCCGGGCGCAGCCGCAGTGGCACGGCTGCAAGCGGCGTTCACCCCACACGGCGTTTATTGCGAACGGCGCTGTGCCCGGGCACTGGCATAGAGGCAAACGGTTGCGGCGGTGCCTAGATTCAAGGACTCTGCGGCCCCGTAAACGGGGACGGCAACCCGGTGTTCGGCCAGCGCCTTCTCTTCCCCGGCAAGGCCCTGGGCCTCGTTGCCAAACAACCACATGGTGGGCGCGGCGAGGTCATACACGGAGTCTGGAATTTCCTGGTCAAAGGCGCGGGCAGCGCTCTCGTCCTGCAACAGGTCCAGGTTCAGCTGGCCATAACCGTCTGCAGCGAGGACGCCCACACCGGCCTCCTGCGCAGCAGCAACCACATCGGGGAGGTCTGCGCCGAGCACCACAGGAAGGTGGAACAGGGAACCGGCGGTGGAGCGCACCGCCTTGGGGTTGTAAATGTCCACGCTTGAGTGGGTGAAGATCACGGCGTCCGCGCCGGCGGCATCGGCAGCTCGCAGCACGGTGCCCGCATTGCCGGGATCCTGCACCCGGCACAGCACGGCAATCAGCTTCGGCTTTGCGGCAAGTACTTCTTCCAGTGGCACGTCCACAAAGTTGCACACTGCCACTACACCCTGTGGGGAGACGGTGTCCGTCATGGCCGAGAGCACCATTTCACTGGCGATTCTCACCTGCAGCCGAGAGCCGCGGGCGGACTCCAGCAGCTCAGGGTATTTCTTCAGGCTCTCAACAGTGGCGTAAAGCGCCTCCACGACTGCTGTTCCGCCGGCGGACAGGCATTCACTGTGCGCCCGCAGGGCCTCACGGACGGCCTGCGGGCCC
>JBBSQT010000106.1:0-6845 GCA_038243775.1 Actinomycetales bacterium
CACAGTACGAGCGCGCCTGGGGCGACATCGAGAAGGTCAAGGAAGAAGACGGCGTCGTTACCGGTACCGTCATCGAGGTGGTCAAGGGTGGTCTTATCCTCGACATCGGCCTGCGCGGCTTCCTGCCCGCATCGCTCGTCGAGATGCGCCGTGTGCGCGACCTGGCTCCCTACATCGGTCAGCAGATCGAAGCCAAGATCATCGAGCTGGACAAGAACCGCAACAACGTTGTGCTGTCCCGCCGTGCCTGGCTCGAGCAGACCCAGTCCGAGGTTCGTTCCACGTTCCTCAACAAGCTGGAAAAGGGCCAGGTTCGTCCCGGCGTTGTTTCCTCCATCGTCAACTTCGGTGCATTCGTTGACCTTGGCGGCGTAGACGGTCTCGTCCACGTTTCCGAGCTGTCCTGGAAGCACATCGACCACCCGTCCGAGGTTGTCGAAGTTGGCCAGGAAGTCACTGTCGAGGTTCTCGAAGTTGACCTGGACCGCGAGCGTGTATCGCTCTCGCTCAAGGCTACGCAGGAAGATCCGTGGCAGACCTTCGCCCGCACCCACGCCCTCGGCCAGGTTGTTCCGGGTAAGGTCACCAAGCTGGTTCCGTTCGGCGCGTTCGTTCGCGTCGAAGACGGCATCGAAGGCCTGGTTCACATCTCCGAGCTGGCCGTGCGCCACGTTGAGTTGGCCGAGCAGGTTGTCTCCGTTGGTGACGAACTGTTCGTCAAGGTCATCGACATCGACCTGGAACGCCGCCGCATCTCGCTGTCCCTCAAGCAGGCCAACGAAGGCGTGGACGTGGACTCCACCGAGTTCGACCCCGCCCTGTACGGCATGGTTGCCGAGTACGACGAAGAGGGCAACTACAAGTACCCCGAGGGCTTCGATTCCGAGTCCAACGAGTGGCTTGAAGGCTACGAGAGCCAGCGCGCAGTGTGGGAGCAGCAGTACGCTGACGCCCAGACCCGCTGGGAAGCCCACAAGAAGCAGGTTGCCGAGCACGCCGCAGAAGATGCAGCTGCCGATGGTGCCGGTGAAGGTGGCGAGTCCGCAGGGACTTCCTACTCCTCCGAGCCTGTTGCCACTGAAACAGGTGCCGGTACACTGGCATCCGATGAGGCACTTGCCGCACTGCGCGAAAAGCTGACCGGAAACTAAATTTCGGCCGACGCGACTTTTCGCCTCAGGAACGGGTCCCACACCTTCGGGTGCGGGGCCCGTTCCGTGTTTAAGGTTCATCCAAGTCCTTCCGGTTCACCCAAGGCCCGCCGTCTTCCGCGTCCGACGGCGCCGCCGGTCCCGTCCCGTCGTGCGGCCGGGCAGCGTTCGCCTGCCAGCAGATATGATGGACTGATCAGCCAATCCCAGGGGGGAAGCACGCCATGACCTATCCGGAGAATAATCCGCCTGAACCCAACGTACTGCCGGGGTATTTCAGCCCGGCAGAAGCGCCGCACAACATCGCGCCGGTGCCGCCGCCGGTGAACCCGTACCGGGCGCCGGACCTGCAGTACGGGTCCGTGCAGTCTGGGTCCGTGGCTCCGCGATCAGTGCCGCTGTATCCGGCCCGCCCCGTCCAGGCCGTGGGCCGGTTCTTTAGGAAATACGCCACGTTCAGTGGCCGCGCCAGCCGCAGCGAATTCTGGTGGGTGCAGCTTTTCATGGCAGCCGTGTTCCTGGCGTACGCGTTCCTGAACTCCGTTGTCGGTGACGTTGCCGTCACTGCGTACGTGCTTTTCCTGTTCGCCTGCATTGTGCCAGGCCTGTCCCTGACCACCCGCCGCCTCCACGACGTGAATCTCCATGGCGGACTGACAGCCCTGGTACTGGTGCCGTACGTGGGTGTCCTGGTCGTCGCTGTTTTGGCCCTGTTGCCCAGCAGCGCGCGCGGCTTCCGTTTTGACAAGCATCAGGCGGTGCCTGGTCCGTTCGGCCAGCAGCACCATTGAGCTGATGCCTTAACAGGACAGGGCCCGCAACGGGCTGTCCACCCAGTCCGTGCCGGCCGGTGCCAACGTGCAGCGGCCGGCAGTGAGCGAGGCCAGGCGCTCCACGGCCGCTGCGATTGCTGCCGCGTCGTCGGCCGTGGCCAGCCCCACGTGCGTATCCATGGCGTCGTAATTGTTGCCCGTCATGGTGTACCCGGCGCTTCTGAGTTCATTCTCGAGCCGCCCGGCCTCGGCATGCGGCACCGCAACACTGAACAACCGCAGCCTGTTCCGGCTCACCAGCGGCGCCAACTCCACGGCCGAACTGACGGATTCCGAATACGCTCGCACCAGGCCGCCGGCGCCCAGCAGGATGCCACCAAAATAGCGCACGACGACGGCGCACACGTCACTGAGGTCCGCTGCGGCCGGCCTTCCCGCATCACCGGGCCGGGTTTCACGCTTCAACAAGGCATCCAGCATGGGGATCCCTGCCGTGCCCGACGGTTCGCCGTCGTCGTTGGATCGCTGCACCCCGCGGTCGGCGCCAATGACGAACGCTGAGCAATGATGCCGTGCGTCGTAGAATTCCTTGCGCAGTCCGGCCACCAGTTCGCGGGCCGACGCCTCGTCTTCGACCCGGCGCAGAACGGTGATGAAACGCGATCGCTTGATGGAGATTTCGCGGCGGAAGTCCGGCCCGGCGGCGAGCGTGGTGTAGCCGTTGGGGCCCGGCGTGGCCTGCAGGGGTTCAGGTGTCTGGGTCACCGATTCAGTCTAGTCTGGAGGCATGCTTTCCATTGGCCTCACCGGCGGCATCGCGGCCGGCAAATCCCTGCTCGCCGCCCGGTTCAAGGAACTGGGTGCGCTCCTCATCGATGCGGATCAGTTGGCCCGCGACGTCGTGGCCCCCGGCACCCCCGGCCTGGCCGCCATTGTTGAACGATTTGGCGCTGGGCTTCTGCTGCCCGACGGCTCTCTGAACCGGCCGGCACTGGGGGACCTGGTATTCGGGGAACCTGAGGCGCGAACCGCACTCAACAGCATCATCCACCCTCTGGTCCGGGCCGCTGCGAAGGAGCTTCAGGACAGCGCAGGGCCAGGTGACATTGTTGTACAAGACATTCCGCTGCTCGTGGAGACCGGCCAGGGCACCAATTTCCACCTGGTCGTCGTCGTGCAGGCGCCGCCGGAGCTGCGCATCGAACGCATGGTCCGGGACCGCGGCATGAGCGCCGACGATGCCCGTGCCAGGATGGCCGCGCAGGCGTCGGATGAAGAGCGGGAAGCGGTGGCCGACGTCGTCATTGTCAATGGCGGCGAACCGAAGGAAGTGCTCTGCGAGCTGGACCGGCTCTGGCAGGACAGGCTGCTCCCTTATGCCCGGAACCTTGCCCTGGGCGTTCCCGCCCAGCGGGATGCGGGGGCGCCGGCTCATGCTGATCCCGCGTCCCCGGCTCATGCTGATCCCGCGTCCCAAGCCGCCCGCGTGCAGTCCCGGCTCGCCGCCGCGGCGGGCGGGAGAGCGGTGTCGGTTGGCCGGATTGGTGCCACGACCGTGACCGGAGGGACAGCCGCGGATGTCTTGGAATTCGAGCTATTGGTGCCGGGACGGGAGAGCCTTGCCAGCCTGGCCCCGGTCCTTGCCGCAGCCGGCTACCCGCGGGTGTCCGGATCGCCGGACGCTGCGCCGGTGCACCGCTCGGCCGATCCAGGCCTTGCTGTGACGGTGCGGCTCCGCGTGGCGGGATGACAAAGCCGGTCCGCGCCGTGGGGCGCGGACCGGCTTTAACGTGGGGCTGCCGGGCGCAAATGTGCCGGCTTGCAGTCCTAGGGGGTGACGCCCTGGCAGGAGATGACCTGGCCGTTGATGGTCACGGTCTCGGCGCCGTTCCCGCAGGCCTCAGAGACCTGGTTGGCAATGTCCGCAAAGTAAAGGATGGCAACGATGATGGCAATGATGGAGCCGATCGTGATGACACTGCCGATGATGATCGCGATGAGGGCCGGGGTGTTCTTGAAACCGGCCTTCTTGGACTTGATCTTGGCAATGATGCCGAGCACAAGGCCCACCAGGCTGAAGCCCACGAACGGCAGGACCAGTGCGATGATGCCCATGGTCTTGCCGGGGTCTGAGGCAGGGGCCCCGTAAGGCGTATCGAACTGCGGCTGCTGGCCATAGGGGGGCGGCGGAGCGCCATAGGGGGCGGGTGGCTGTTGGCCGTACGCCTGGGGCGCATCCGACGGGGCAGGGGTTCCGTAGGATGGTGACTTCTGGCTGTTTGGGTTCTCTGGCGTGTTCGAAGACATGCGTTCCTCTCGAGGAGTTCGTGATGTGGTCTGGACGTTCGAATCCATTTTGACATGGCACGCCGTGTTTGCCGATTAAGGCTTCGCATCATGTCGGCAATCGGTGATGGGACCCACATGTCGTGAAGTGGGGTATCAGGGTAGCGTTAAGGCCATGAGCCTTGCGCAAGAGATCAACCGTGTTGTTGCCCCCTTTGAAGTGATTAGTGAGTTCCAACCTGCAGGTGACCAGCCCGCGGCCATCAAGGAACTCACGGAGCGCATCAACAACGGTGAAAAGGACGTGGTGCTGCTCGGTGCCACAGGCACCGGCAAATCCGCCACCACAGCCTGGCTGATTGAACAGGTGCAGCGGCCCACGCTGGTGATGGTCCAGAACAAGACCCTCGCCGCCCAGCTGGCCAATGAATTTCGCGAACTGCTGCCCAACAATGCCGTCGAATACTTTGTCTCCTACTACGACTACTACCAACCGGAGGCCTACGTCCCCCAGTCCGACACCTTCATTGAGAAGGACTCCTCCGTCAATGAGGAAGTCGAACGGCTGCGGCACTCGGCCACGAATGCGCTGCTCACCCGGCGCGACGTCATCGTGGTCGCCACGGTGTCGTGCATCTACGGCTTGGGCACACCGGAAGAGTATGTGGCCGGCATGGTCACGCTGCGCCGGGGCGACACCATGAACCGGGACGATTTGCTGCGCAAGTTCGTCAGCATGCAGTACACCCGCAACGACGTCGACTTCCACCGCGGCACCTTCCGCGTCCGCGGCGACACCGTGGAAATCATCCCCATGTACGAAGAGCAGGCCCTCCGGATCGAATTCTTTGGCGATGAGATTGAAAACATCCACACCCTTCACCCCCTCACCGGGCAGATCATCCGGGAAGAAAACGAAATGTATGTCTTCCCCGCCTCGCACTACGTTGCCGGCCCGGAACGCATGTCCCGTGCAGTGAAGCAGATCGAGGATGAACTGGCGGTCCGCACCAAGGAACTGGAGAGCCAAAACAAGCTGCTTGAAGCCCAGCGGCTGCGCATGCGCACCACCTATGACCTGGAAATGATGGAGCAGATGGGCTTCTGCAACGGCATTGAAAACTACTCGCGGCACATTGACGGCCGGGAGCAGGGCAGTGCCCCCCACTGCCTGCTGGATTATTTCCCCGATGACTTCCTGCTGGTCATTGACGAGTCCCACGTGACCGTGCCGCAGATCGGCGCCATGTACGAGGGCGACATGTCCCGCAAGCGCACCCTGGTTGACCACGGTTTCCGGCTGCCCTCAGCCATGGACAACAGGCCGCTAAAATGGGACGAGTTCCTGGAACGGATTGGCCAGACCGTATACCTTTCGGCCACGCCCGGCAAGTACGAGCTAGGCGTCTCGGACGGCTACGTGCAGCAGATCATCCGCCCCACCGGATTGATCGACCCGGAAATCATTGTGAAACCGTCCCAGGACCAGATCAACGACCTGTTGGGGGAAATCCGCAAGCGCACCGAGAAGAATGAGCGCATCCTCGTCACCACGTTGACCAAGCGCATGGCGGAGGACCTCACCGACTACCTCCTCGGCAACGGCATCAAGGTCCAGTACCTGCACTCCGACGTCGACACCCTGCGCCGTGTTGAGCTCCTGCGTGAACTGCGGTTGGGAGTTTTTGATGTGCTTGTGGGCATCAACCTGCTCCGCGAGGGGCTGGACCTGCCCGAGGTGTCCCTCGTCAGCATTCTCGATGCAGACAAGGAAGGCTTCCTGCGCTCCGGCACCTCACTCATCCAGACGATCGGCCGCGCCGCCCGCAACGTCTCCGGCGAGGTGCACATGTACGCGGACAGGATCACCGCGTCCATGCAATTCGCCATTGACGAGACGAACCGTCGCCGGGAAATCCAGGTCAGCTACAACAAGCAGCACGGCATCGACCCGCAGCCCTTGCGGAAGAAAATCGCCGACATCACCGACCAGCTCGCCCGGGAGGACGCCGACACGGCAGCACTGCTGGAAGAGGCGCGGCTGAGGCGCGAGAGCACCGGCAAGGGTGGAAAGAAGAAGTCCGCCGTGGCCGTCTCACGCCCGGCCAAGGAGCTGGTGGATCTCATTGAGGAGCTCACGGCCCAAATGCACGGCGCCGCCGCCGACCTCCACTTCGAACTGGCTGCCCGCCTCCGCGACGAAGTGGGCGACCTGAAGAAGGAACTGCGACAAATGCGCGAAGCCGGCCACGCCTAGCCTCGCCTTGGGCCGGTTGGGCCGGTTGGGCCGGTTGGACTGTCCGTCGTCCACAGCAGTGTCAAGACCGGCACGCCGCCCGGGCATGGCGGCTGCGGACGGGTGCAGGTGGCAGAGTTGATCCCATGAATTCCAACCCCATGGCAAGTGCACATCCGCCAGCAGCAACAAACCCAACAGCCTCCGGCCGCGTCGTCTCCGGCCGCCTCGTCTACGGCTGCATGGGCCTGGGCGGCGGCTGGGACGACACACCTTACGGCACCGCCGAGGTGGACCAGGCCGCCGAGGCCATTGATGCGGCGCTCCAGATTGGCATCAGGCGCTTTGACCATGCCGACATCTACCGCCAGGGCAAGTCGGAACAGGTCTTTGGTGACG
>JBBSQT010000107.1:0-6818 GCA_038243775.1 Actinomycetales bacterium
ACTGGACCATGACCCTCACCAACGGCACCCCCTACTTCACCGCCCCCTACACCATCGACCACACCCAAACCCCACGCCGCAACAACTACCACCACGGCCTCACCCAAAACAACAACCAACAAAACAACGACTGACACAAAACCAGGAAACTGGGACACACCGCGAGATACTTTTCGGCCGACTTTGTAGACTTCCTACACATGCAAGGGCTGATTTCGTTATTAGACTGTCAGTAGAGTTAGCCCTTTTGTGCGGTTCCTATCAAGGGCTGCAAATTTCCACACTATTGAGCCGGAGTATCAATGAGCCACGATCTATCGACAACAGCAGGCAAAATTGCCGATTTCCGTGACCGGATGGCTCAGGCAGAGAAGCCTTCCGGCGAAGCTGCCGTTGAAAAGCAGCACGCCAAGGGCCGCAACACTGCCCGTGAGCGCATCGACCTGCTGCTCGATCCGAATTCCTTCGTGGAGTTTGATGCCCTGGCGGTGCACCGCTCGCACGCCTTCGGCATGGAAAAGAAGAAGTTGCTCGGTGACGGCGTCGTATCCGGATACGGCACCGTGGACGGCCGCCTCATCGCCATCTACAGCCAGGACTTCAGCGTCTACGGCGGTTCCCTGAGCCAGGTCAACGGCGAGAAGATCGTCAAGGTTCAGGAATTCGCCATGCGCAATGGCTGCCCGGTCGTGGGCATCAACGATGGTGGCGGCGCCCGCATTCAGGAAGGCGTGGCATCACTGGCCATGTTCGCCGATATCTTCCGCAACAACGTGCACGCCTCCGGCGTCATACCCCAGATCTCCCTCATCATGGGCCCCTGCGCCGGCGGGGCGGCCTACTCCCCCGCGCTGACTGACTATGTTGTCATGGTGGACAAGACGAGCCACATGTTCATCACCGGCCCCGACGTCATCAAGACAGTCACCGGTGAGGACGTTGACATGGAAACCCTCGGCGGCGCCCGCCAGCACAACACCACCACCGGCACTTCAACCTACTTGGCCGCGGATGAAGCCGACGCCATCGAATTCGTCCGCGAGCTCCTGGATTTCCTCCCCTCCAACAACCTGTCGGAACCGCCCCTCACCGAGCATGAGCAGGAACTGGAAATCGAACCGGGCGACCTGGACCTGGACGTACTCATCCCTGACTCGGCCAACCAGCCATACAACATGCGTGCGGTCATCGAACAGATCTTGGACGACGAGCACTTCTTGGAAATGCAGGCCCTATACGCCCCGAACGTCATGATCGGCTATGGTCGCATCGAGGGCCACACAGTGGGCATCGTGGCCAACCAGCCGATGCAGTTCGCCGGAACCTTGGACATTGCCGCCTCGGAAAAAGCCGCACGGTTTGTCCGCAACTGCGACGCGTTCAACATCCCCATCATCACCTTGGTTGACGTCCCCGGATTCCTGCCCGGCAAGGACCAGGAATTCCAGGGCATCATCCGCCGCGGCGCGAAGCTGCTCTATGCCTACGCAGAAGCCACCGTGCCGAAGCTGACGGTCATCACCCGCAAGGCCTACGGTGGCGCGTACATAGTCATGGGTTCCAAGAAGCTCGGCGCAGACTTGAATCTGGCCTGGCCCACAGCCCAGATTGGTGTCATGGGCGCCCAGGGCGCCGTCAACATCCTGTACCGTCGCGACCTTGCAGCCGTGGAGGCCGAAGGTGGTGACGTCGAAGCACGACGCGCGGAAATCGTCCGCGACTACGAAGACGAACTGCTCAACCCTTACCAAGCAGCACAGCTTGGCTACATTGACGCCGTCATCGCCCCATCCGACACCCGCATCCAGCTCATCAAGGGCATGCGCGCGCTGCGTGACAAGCGTGCCAGCCTGCCCGCCAAGAAGCATGGGAACATCCCGCTGTGACCCCCAACGACCAGCCGCAGCCGGAGCCGCTGCTCAACGTGACTCGGGGCAAGCCCACCGCCGAGGAGCTGGCCGCCGTCACCGCCGTCGTGCTTGCCCTCCAGTCCGAGGCAGGAAACGGCGACTCGCCTCCACCGCACCGGCATTGGGCGCGGCGGGTGCAGCTGCATCTACCGCCCACCCCGGGGGCCGGTTCTTGGCGCAGGTCTTCAGGCCGGTAGTCAGACTCCTTTATTCTGCGGTGGCGTTACGGTGCGATGGATCTATTCTTCGGTGGCCGCGGAACGTTCGCGCAGCAGGTGCACCATTGTGTCTACCGAGTTGGCGATCCTGTCTGCCGCATCAAGAATGGCTGGCTGCACCACGTCGGAGCGCATCGAAATCGCTGGCACGCTTTCGGCCAGTTCGGTGTAGGCATCGCGCATGTTGACGGCACCGCGGGCAGGAATCCCCTCCAACACAGCCACCTCACACGCCGATAGTGTTGTGGCGGCATCGGCCACGAAAGACGCCAGCGGCGCCAAAATGCGCTCAATCGGCTCCTGCGCGGCCGAAACTGACAGCCTTGCCGCGTCGATGACCATGGCGGCCTGGATGAAGAGGTGGCTTTGGACCAGCAGCCCGTCGCCTATGTATAACGCGGTGCGGCCGGCCACGGGTTCGGCGGCGGTCCTGTCCAGGGAGGCCTGGGCGTTGGAGCGCGCCAAGCGGGCGGAAATCCTGACGTCGTCGATGCGGGATTTCTCCGTGGTTGGATCCGTCAAAGCGACCAAGTACCGCCGGTAGGAGGCCAGCAATTCAGCTAGCCGCGCTGGTAGGTAGCTGCGTTCCCACGCAGGCCAGATAACAGTAGCGGCCACTGCCAGCACACCGGCCAGCACGGTGTCCAGCAGGCGTGGCACAGCCACGGCACCTGCGGGAATGCCTGATAAATCCAGCAGTGCCACCAGATAGGCGGCCGTCCAGATGCTCATGAAAAATGCGTTGGGAGTACCAGAGACCCTAACCCCAAAGACAAAAATGACCACCAAGGCAACCAGCGCATACGGGTTGCCACTGCCCACAAAAAAGGTGGCAGCGGTGCCAATGCCCAGCCCCACAAGTGTGCCGGCAAGTCTGGCGCTGGTACGCAGCAATGTCGCGGCAAAGTCCGGGCGCAATAGCAGCAACACCATGAGCGAGATCCAATACCCACGGGTGTCGTCGGGCAGCAGCCGGGCCACACCGTCCGTGGCAGTGACCAGCACTGCAAGCCGGATTGCGTGACGAGCAATCGCCGATTCGAGCCGAAGGTTGGCGCGCAACGTATCCAGGGGCGCTTGGACGGCCAACCGGATCCCGCCCACGCTTACGGTTTCTTCCTCAAGCCTGCCCTCCACCCCGCCGGGAATGACCATGCGGGCACACGCCCGCAGCTGTCCGGCCAAGGCATGGGCGTGCAGGGAAGCAAACCTGCCCGATGGCGAATCCGGATGATCGCGCATCACATCCCGGAGACTGCCCAGCTCCTCGGCCATCGGCGCCAGCACGGAGTCGTCAAAAATTTTGCCATTGCGCAGAGCTTCCGCCACGGCGTCAAGGACCGGCCCGGCCGCCAGCAGCAGAGCGTGGACGGCCTGGGCCTGTCGGGTCCGCTCCCCACGTTCGAAGCGCTCAAGGCAGTAGGCCAGGGCGATGACTTCGAGCCTGATCCGCTCGGCCTCATCGAGCAGACCCCGGTAGGACTGCATGCTCGGGCCGTGGCCGTGGCCAAACCCGGTGATGGTGGTCCGGGCAGCCTCCAGCTTCACGCCTGCCCCGGGTGTCATCATTTTCGGGTGGGCGGATCGGGTTCGCGCCGCCAGCGCCTCATAGACAGCGCCCAAAACGGCTCTTTCCGGCGCGTGCCGATGCACCGGCCAGCCAGCAATGGCCAGCAGACTTTGAAACAGTCCCGCGGCCATTACCACCGCCGCGATGCCAAGTGCGCTGGACGGTGGGACTTCAAAGCGGTTGAGCACAATGGCCACGGCCGTTCCTGCAATCCCAATTTGTGCCACCACCGGTCCCAGCGCCATGAGCATGCCGCTGGTGAAGGAAAACACGGCCACCAAAAGCAGCGAGAGCACCAGAGACTTTGAGGTCAGCACCGACAATCCCCCACCAATGCCTGCAGCAAGGGAGGTCATGCCCATGCGGGAGAGCCGTAGCCGGTAGCTGCCGGGCCTGTCGGCAAAGGCAGCAAACATGGCCCCGACCGCACCAAAGACGGCGATCGGAATGCTTCCGATCGCCAGCCCCACCACAAGCGGAACAGCGATTCCAACAGCGTTGCGCGCCGCCACCACCGGATCCGATTGGGAAAAATCCAGCCGGAAGGACTTCCTGAACGTGGCGGTAACTGACGAGGCGGCTGACACGCTCCCAAGTATTGCAGTCATTTGTCCGCCACGGCGTCCTACACGCAATCCAGCTGCACTCGGCCCAAAAAAACTCGGTCCACAAAAGCAACCCGGTCCACACTCGGGTGGATGAGAATTTCCAAAGTGTGCGGCTTTGCAGCGGGCCCTGCCCGGTCCCGGATCCGCAGTCATGAGGCTGCAGAAAGCGAAAGAACACTGCCGGGGCGAAGGGGAGAACGACGTCAGAGCTGGCTGGACATGACCGCCGGCACCATGGCCAAGCCATCCGCCACTCATTCCCCGCCTGCAACCACCACGGAACCAAGTACGTGGCAGGGTTTGTCCTGCAGCACGTTGAAGTATTACTGCTCTGGCATCGGCACCCTGAGGCCGCGCTCGGCCGCCATGGTGAGGGGGCGTTCGTAGCCAGCGGCGGTATGGCGGATGACGCCCATGCCTGGATGGAGACCGGGTGCGGCTGTTGTTCCCACGCACCGGCAGCTGGATCTGTTGGCCGCCGACGGGACACGCCGCGGATCCTGGGCATCGGTTCGGAGCCCACCCCGTTGAGGTTGCTCGCCGCCGATGTTTTGCCAGCACTGAATGTGGTGGCCATCGGCCCTGTTGGATTTGTTGATTGCGTGGGACCGCGGCTGGCCCGCGCGCTGAGGGTGGCGAATTCAGCGCTTTGTCGGTCAATGACGTCGGGAATTTCTTGTGTTCCATGGCATTGAACCACAAGCATGTCCATACTGGCAGTAGCAGTCACATCCACGGCGGACGAGGAGTTGTGCAGTATGAGAGCACTTACATGGCAGGGTAAGCGCTCGGTCAGCGTGGAAGAAGTGCCTGATCCGAGGATCGAAGTTCCCACCGACGCCATCATCAAAGTGACTTCGACCGCGATTTGTGGCTCTGACTTGCACCTCTACGAAGTCCTTGGACCGTACATGCACAAGGGTGACGTTCTTGGCCACGAAGCCATGGGTGTTGTGCAGGAAGTCGGCAGTGCCGTTGCAAATCTCGCCGTTGGCGACCGAGTGGTCGTTCCCTTCAACATAGCCTGCGGAAAATGCGTCATGTGCGGCATCGGGCTGCAGTCACAGTGTGAAACCACCCAAGTTCGAGAGAAGGGCCTCGGCGCCCGGATCTACGGATATTCCGAACTGTACGGTTCCGTCCCCGGTGGTCAGGCTGAATTCCTTCGAGTGCCTTTCGCCGACTACGGCTCCATCAAGATCGACCAAGACCTGCCTGATGTGCGGTATCTCTACCTCTCCGACATCCTCCCGACCGCCTGGCAGGGCGTCAACTATGCCAACGTGCCCGACGGCGGCACGCTGGCAGTTTTTGGGCTGGGCCCCGTGGGCCAATTCGCCACTCGTGCAGCGTTGCATCTGGGCCATCGTGTCATTGGGATTGACCCCGTGCCGGAACGCCGGGCAATGGCCGAACGGCACGGCGTGGAAACCTTGGGCTATAGCGCAGACATTGGTGAGGAACTGCGGGAGATGACCGAGGGGCGCGGACCGAACTCCATCGTGGATGCGGTGGGTATGGAAGCCCATGGCTCTCCGCTGGGCGCCTTCGCCCAGCGTGCGGCCGGGCTGCTGCCGGACACCTTGGCTCAGAAGGCCATCGAAACGGCGGGAATCGACCGGCTCAGTGTCTTGCACGCCTCCATCGACGCGGTCCGCCGCGGCGGGACCATCTCCCTCAGCGGAGTCTATGGCGGCATGGCCGATCCGATGCCCATGCTGACCCTGTTCGACAAACAAATCCAGCTGACCATGGGCCAGTGCAACGTCAAGCGCTGGATCAGTGACTTGCTACCCCTGGTGGAGGCCCCATCCGATCCCTTGGGCGTCAACGATCTCATGACCCACGAGGTGCCACTGGACCAGGCGCCCAGCGCCTACGAGATGTTTCAGAAGAAACAGGACGGCTGCATCAAGGTCATTCTCAAACCATGAGCGTCACCTGACATGCCTGAAAGCGCCCTGCTGACTTTCCTGAAGAACACGCTCACTTGCTGACTTCGTTGAAGCGCTTGGCAGCCCTGCGACCGAACCGGGTCAGAAAATCATGGATGCGGCGGGCGCGTGGCTCCATCGCGTCCCGTGCTTGCCAGCCCTCCACAGTGCCGCTGTTCACCGCAGGAGCTGCCGGAAGCAGACGTCCCACCAGACCGAGGAAGGCTGTGGTGGTTGCCGGAGCGACTCCGTGGACCCGCATCCCAATCTGCGCCAGCGGCGTCAGCACCACCGTGGCCTTGCCAGCGAGGACGCCGTCGACAATGCGCCGCGCTGCGCGTTCGGCACCCATGGACACCAGCGGGAGCGAAGCGCCCACGGCAAACCATGCGTACTCCGCCGCTTGCTTGCCCGTGAACAGAGCCCGGAGGTGCGATCCGGTGCGCATGAGGCCAGGCACGATGGTTGTTGCCGATACTCCTGAGCCGTTGAGTTCTGCCCGTAACCCCTCGGAAAACCCCACCGCACCAAACTTTGCCGTGCTGTAGGGCAATAGGTGCGGCACGCTTACCTTGCCG
>JBBSQT010000108.1:0-6710 GCA_038243775.1 Actinomycetales bacterium
ATTTTGGAGTCCTCCGGCGGTGAACTGCGCTTCTGCGGCCACCACGCCCGCGCCGTTGAAGCCACTTTGCGCCCGCTGGCGTCGGATTGGCTTGACGAGACAGGCCGCCTGAACGAAAAAGCTCCCGTGTCTGTCGACTAGTCAGGACACCGTGTCTGTCGACTAGTCAGGACACCGTGTGAAAGGGTCCCAGAAAACTGGGGCCCTTTTGCTTGCCCATTTCCATGGATGGCGCCGGCACTCCCCCGCGCGGGCCCGTCGCCTTCGCGCCTGACAAGCAATGCCCGGCCCCCCGCCGGCACAGGACTCCGCGCAAAAAGCAGCCGGCCCGCAGCAGATTCAGCGGACCGATGCTTCGGGATGGGACTGGGAGCCGGTTGGGCCCACAGCTCCGAGAAACCCCGATTGCGGCTTGCTCGCGAGCCACAATCGGGGAGGAGACGGGGATTAGTCCAGGTAGTCGCGCAAAACCTGTGAGCGTGAGGGGTGGCGCAGCTTGGACATGGTCTTGGATTCGATCTGGCGGATCCGCTCACGCGTGACACCGTAGACCTTGCCGATTTCGTCTAAAGTCTTCGGCTGGCCGTCGGTCAGGCCGAAGCGCATGGCGACAACTCCTGCTTCACGCTCGGACAAGGTGTCGAGCACCGAGTGCAGCTGTTCCTGCAGCAAGGTGAACGACACTGCGTCGGCGGGGACCACGGCCTCGGAGTCTTCAATCAAGTCACCGAATTCCGAGTCTCCGTCTTCACCCAGCGGGGTGTGCAGCGAGATGGGCTCACGGCCGTACTTCTGAACCTCAACAACCTTTTCCGGGGTCATGTCCAATTCCTTGGCCAGTTCTTCCGGTGTGGGTTCGCGGCCAAGGTCCTGCAGCATCTGGCGCTGGACGCGGGCGAGCTTGTTGATGACCTCGACCATGTGCACGGGGATCCGGATGGTGCGGGCCTGGTCAGCCATGGCACGGGTGATGGCCTGGCGGATCCACCAGGTGGCGTAGGTGGAGAACTTGAAGCCCTTGGTGTAGTCGAACTTCTCGACGGCGCGGATCAGACCCAGGTTGCCTTCCTGGATCAAGTCAAGGAAGAGCATGCCGCGGCCGGTGTAACGCTTGGCCAGTGATACGACCAGACGCAGGTTGGCTTCCAGCAGGTGGTTCTTGGCGCGTTGGCCGTCGTGCACGATGCGTCCGAGGTCGCGCTTGAGCTGCGCATCCATTTTCGCGCTGTCCTTGAGCTTTTCAATGGCGAAAAGCCCGGCTTCGATGCGCAAGGCCAGGTCGACTTCCTGTTCGGCATTGAGCAAGGCAACCTTGCCGATTTGCTTCAAGTAATCCTTGACGGGGTCTGCCGTTGCACCGGCTGACATGACCTGCTGAACGGGCGCGTCGTCGTCGTCGGAGTCGGAGTAGACAAACCCGGTTCCGGTCGCCACGGGGCGTTCCGGCTTGCTCTCGTCCCGGTCGTCGTCCTCAACAGCGGCGTCTGCGGACTCTTCGTCATCGCTGGAGGCGCCCTTGCCGCGGCGGGCGGGCGCGGCCTTCTTGGGAGCCGCCTTCTTGAGGGCAGCCTTTTTGGCATCGGCAGGAGCTTCCTGCCCTGCAGCAGCTGCAGTCTTTTTCGCAGCTATCGTGGCAGCACGCTTCTGTGCTGGGGTCAAGGGTGCCTCGACTGAGGAGGCTTGAGCCTCAGTCTCCTTGATTGTGGAGACATTGCTCTTGGCAGTAGCAGACACAGAAAACCTTTCTTACGGCGGTCTGTGGAGTTACCTTCGGGCAACACCACTATGACCCTGTCAAGTCCGTGTTGTTTGGCGCAACACATCTGCTTGGAGGGTCACAGGGTATAACTCCCGGTACGACTGCATTGTTCCCGCAATCGTGGAAGAATTCTCTTCCAACTTTCTCTGTCCAGCAAATGTCACTGCATCAACACGGACCCCACCGGGTCTTGGTTACCAGTCTCTCACGATTTACCGGCTGCCCATTGCTTATTTGCGCTCTTGGCGGGTGTGTTGTTGCGGACTCGGGCAACGGACCCAAGTCTGCTCTGGTGGCGGGAAGCCTCCGGGTTCATGCCGCCCGTCCGCGAGCCTCCGGTTCCGCGTCCCTCCGCCCCCGCCAGGCCGTGCGCGGGTTCTTTGCACAGGCGGCAATGTGCCCGGTGGCCAACAGCCTGTCCAGGAGCTCAGCCAACCGGTATCCTGGCTGGCTTTGCTGACAGAGTTCCAAATATTTGCCTGCCCACGTGCCGCGGCCCTTGCACCATTCCAACCAGCCCAGCAGGCACAGCACCGGTGCCTTTTCCGCCTCATCGGTGGCTGCCGCCAGAAACTGCAAGAGAGGCTCGGCCTTCCCCAAACGGATCCAGTCGGGGCCGAGCAACTGATGCCGGTCATCCGTGGCGGGTTCACCGATGACAATGTTGCAGAAGTCCCGGCCAGCCTTGAGGACGGCCGCTTCGCTGACGTCAACAATCATTGCCGTCAGGCCGGCTGCCGGATTTCGCTCAGACCAGAGGGGCGGCAGCGCCACGTTCTCAGTGTCCGCAAGCAGGCAGCCGTTTCCTGCAGCACCCGCCAACGCGGCATCGGGACCTATGGCGAGGGCCACGATCACAGAGTCGCGGACATTCTTCTCCGACAGCCCGGCCAGCAGGAAGGCCGCCAACCCGGCGTCGGGGACGGCGGGCCACTGTTGGAGGGCGAACTCCCAGGCGCCCAACGTGACGGCCAGCTGGTGCGCCCCGGCACCTGACGCCGACTGTACCCATGTCTTCCTGATTTCAGCGCCCGCCTGTGCCACGTCGGCGGCGAACCGCGCATCCCTGACGGACACGATCTTTTGGATCTGCTCCCCAGGGCTCTCCCCCACCATGCTGCCCCGGTAAATGAATTCTGCGTTGACGAAGCTCTCCTTGATGGTGGCATTGTCCTTGCCCGGCCAGGGGCAACAACTGGCATCCCGGCACTCGAGGCTGCGCCAGTGTGCCGGCCCAATAAACCAGCCGTCTCGGACGGGCAAACGGTATTTTCTAAAGGCCGCGCGCAGTTCCCGAAGGAGCCCGGCATGGGGCAGGTGCGGCGGAGAGTCCCAGTCTTCATCGCCGAAGACGGCGATCAAGCACCCGTCAGCGCTCCGGTCGCTGGCCAGCTGGGCGGCTGCAACCGCCGCGAATCCGGCCGGGTCCACCATGTCTTCCGGTGGCAGGTCCAGGCGCATGGTGGCCCGCAGACGCTTTCCGGCCATGCCGATGCACACAATGCTGCGCTCGGGCCAGTACCCCAACATGTGGGGAATGAATGCCAGGAGATCCTCGCCGGCACTGACTCTGATCTTGTCTATTTGCTTTCCCATGGCTTCAAGCCTGCTGCGAATGGCCCCTGGAAAACAGGGCATAATGCCGAACCACGCGAATCTGTGGAAAACCTCCGCCTGCAACCGCATGTTTACGTATTTGGCAGCCGCCGCGGCAGGCAGCAAGCGGACCAGTTCACAGGGCGGCGGGTCAGTCCTTGCGGGCCCGGCGCTCTTCCTTGATTTCCCTCTGGTATTGGTGCCGGCGGCGCTTGTTGTCGGCGATGACAGCACGCAGCGGCGGCACCGACTCTCCTTGCAGCGCCATGACGGCGCGCACCTTGCGCCGGGAAGCAATGACGGCGGCTATGCCAATGCCCAGCACCAGGAATTGGAAAGAGAAAGCGATCCTGAAGGCATCCAGGGAGTACAGTCCGCCGGCAAAGACGTGTGCCCCATTCAGCAGGTCAAGGATCAGGCCGATCATGTACATGGTGACGAGGGCTGCAAAGAACCCTCCCACGTTCACGATGCCCGTGGCCGTCCCAATCCGGTGGGAGGGGTTGAAAGTTCTGGCAAAGTCGAACGCAATCATCGATGCCGGCCCGCCAATGGCCAGTACCAGGACAAGCAGCACCAACAGCCACAGCGGGGCGGGGCCTGACCACAGCAGCACGGCCGCCCAGGCGGCCACGATGGCAAACACCACGGCCAGGACCATGGTGGAGCGGCGCAGCGGATGCCTGCCCACCCAGCTGCCCAGGAACGGCCCGCAAATTATGCCCACCACCACGAACAGGCTCAACAGCACACTGGCGGTTGCGGTGGAGCGCCCCTGGCCCGAAACCAGGAAAGGGTACCCCCAGGTCAGGACGAAGACGGTTCCGGAGAATTGGGTGGCAAAGTGGGTCCACAGCCCCAGCCTGGTGCCGGGTTGGCGCCAGGCGGTGCCAAGATCCCCACTTGTTTCCCGGAAACTGAGTTTCGTGGTCCGCTTGGCGGAGCCGGCAGGAGCATCGCGCAGCACGGCCGCCGAGAGCACGCACGCCACAACGCCCAGAGCGGCGAGCCCCACGAACGCCGGACTCCAGCCGGCGGCGTGGAGGAAGAAGGCGAAGGGCGCAATGCTGATTAGCTGGCCGAACTGCCCCAGCTGGCCCGTCAGTTGGGTCAGGACCGGGACACGTCGGGTGGGAAACCAGAGCGGGATGAGCCTGATAACGGAAATGAAGGTCAGGGCGTCCCCGGCTCCCACAAAGACGCGCCCCACGACACCGGCCGGGACCGAGGTGGCAGCTGCCAACTGCAGCTGACCCACAGCCATCAGCGCGGCACCGGTGGCGATCATGACCCTGGGCCCGAACCTGTCAACGAGCACGCCGACAGGAATTTGCAGCCCGGCATAAACCACCAGTTGGATGACGGTAAATGCGGACAGGGCGGAGGCTGTGGCCCCGAATCGTTCGGTCGCAGCCAGCCCGGCGACACCAAAGGAAGTTCTCTGCGTAATCGCTACAAGGTAAGCGAAAACACCAATGCCCCACACCAGCCAGGCACGTTTGCCGTCCATGAAATCAGTTCAGGCCGGTTTCGGGACCGCTGTGCGGTTCCGCGTCACGGCTGGCCAGGTACGCCTCAACGGCGGCACCCAGCTCATCGGCGTCGGGCAGTTCATCATTGTCGCCGGCAAGGAGGGAACGGCGGGCAATCCCGTCGGAATGCTCATCATATTGTTTCTCCAGGTTGCTGACCACGGCGGCCACCTCGGCGGAACCTTCAACCTGTTCGGTGATCTGGCGTTCCACGGCCCGGCCGGCCTCACGCAGGCGTTCGCTGGGAAGCATCAGGGAAGCGGCGGCTCCCAGGTATTCCAGGCCGGCAACGGCGGCGGGCGGGTACTCGGCGTCGGCCAGGTAATGCGGGACATGGATGGCGTAGCCCACTACGTTCCGGCCGGCCTCGGCGAGCTTGATTTCTAGCACGTGCCCAATGGCGGCCGGGATTTCCATGGTGGCCTTCCATGCCGTAATCCCCTCGATCAGGTCCAGGCGGTTGCCATGCACCGTGGCTCCGATGGGGCGGGTGTGGGGCACTGGCATGGGCACCGAATGCACCCAGGCCACAAGGTTCACGTCGAGGCGCTCCACGAGTCCAAGAACGGCCTTGCTGAAACGTTCCCACTGCAGGTCAGGCTCGCTGCCGGTCAGGTACAGGAACGGGGTGCCCAGTGCGTCAACCATGCGGTACAGCACCAGCGAGGGTGACTTATAGCCGCTGAGGTGGTCCTCGGAGAACGTGACGCGGGGACGGCGGGAGCGGTAGTCAAGGAGCTGGTCAATATCAAAAATGGCCACCGGTTCACGGCTCTGCTCATCCGTCAGTTCCGCGGAAATCTGTGAAATGACATGGCCGGCATCGGAAAATCCGGTAAAGGACATGAGCAGGTTGGCACCCTGGAGTTCCTCGTCTGCCATCAACTCTTCATTGAGGGCATAGAGGGACTCCGGGTCTTGAAACGGGGTGTACTCGTTAATGTTCATGTTCTTCCTCGGCAGCTTTCAACTCTGACCAGCACAACACCGCAAGCGCCCCGATCATTCCACACCTGCGCGTGGGCCCTCACACAGGACTGCTTGCCGTGCCTGCCGTGCCTGCCGTGCCTGCTATGCCTTGACGTTGACCTGCACGAAGGGCGGCTTGACCACGGTGACGCCCAGCCGGCGGCCGCGGATGTCCAGTGCCAGGGCATCGCCCAGCTTCACGCCCGGGTTGACCAAGGCAAGTGCGACGCCGTTGCCCAGGGTGGGCGAGAACGTCCCGGAGGTCGTGTGCCCCACCACGGTGCCGGCGGCATCGAGGACATCAACGCCCGCGCGTGGCACGCCCCGGTCCGTGGCCAGCAGCCCGACGGACTTGCGGGGTGCGCCGTCGCCCTTTTGTGCCGTGAGGGTGTCCTTGCCCCAGAAGGAGTCCTTCTTCCAACCCACGGCCCAGCCGACGCCGGCTTCCACGGCAGTGATCTCGGTGGAGAGTTCGTGGCCGTGCAGGGCGTACCCCATTTCGGTGCGCAGTGTGTCGCGGGCGCCGAGTCCGGCGGCGCGTCCGCCGGCGTTTTCCACGGCGGCGGCCAGAGCTTCCCAGACGACGGCGGTGTCCGCCCAGGCGGGAACCACCTCGTAGCCGATTTCGCCCGTGTAGCCGGTGCGGCACACGGTCAGTGCGATCTCGCGGCCGCCGATGGTGGCGGTGGCGTCCACGAAGGACATGTAGTCTGCCGGCGTGGGCAGGCCAACTGCTTCCATGACGGTGTTGGCCAGCGGTCCCTGGACGGCGAAAACACCATAGTCGCGGTGCAGGTTCAGGATCTCGACGCCGGACCCCTCGGCTTCGCGGGCAGCTTGCAGTGCTGCGACCA
>JBBSQT010000109.1:0-6629 GCA_038243775.1 Actinomycetales bacterium
CCCCACCGCTGCTGATAGCTGCCGGCCGCCAGGCCCGCCCGGGACGGTGAACAGATGGGTGCCGTGACGTAGGCATTGGCGTACGAGGTGCCCTCGTTCGCAAGCCGGTCCAGGTGCGGGGTGTCCACATCGGCCTGGATGCCCAGGATGGAACGGTCGGCGTAGCCGTGGTCATCGGAAATGATGACGACGATGTTCGGTTGGCGCATGCGTGGCGAGGCATTGCTTGGCACGGTGTACTGCTCCTATCTATAAAGGTGGATTTGCGCGGACCGGGCGCGGTCAGGCCAGGACAGCCTTGAGCGATTGAAGTGCCTGGGCCACCGGTGGCAGGTGCGGATGCCAGGCCCGCTCCCACTCCAGGGAAATCCACGGGTCTGTGACGCCGTGTGCCGCGGAAATCCCTGCCACCAGTTCGCGCATCGCCGTCAAGGGCAGCTCGCCCTCACCAGGCAGCGTCAGCGTCACGGTGTTCGTGCCCTGATTCCGAACGCCATCCTTGTATTGGGCATATGCGAGCGAATCCGCCAGCAGCTCGGCGGTGCGTTCCGGCGCCTCATCGAAGCGCCACGGGTGGATCAAATCCCAGATCACCTTGACCGGGGCCTTCGGATCCACATAGGCCAGGATTCGAATAATGTCAGAGGCCCGCGGGTGTGAATCATGCGTTTCAAGCAGCATTGTCACCCCCAGTTCCCTGGCCCGCGCCGCCGCGGCATTGAGCCGGGAAGCTCCGCGCTTGTCAGCAGCCACCAACTCTGCCGACGGCTCCTCCTCCAGTCCGCATGGTTCGATTCCGGCACCGGGGAATACCCTGAGCTGCGCACCGGCATCCGCATTTCCTGCAGAGAGGTCGGCGGCAAGTTCGACGGCGGCCAGCAGGTCCGCGAGGATCGGATCGGATGCGCTGGACGCAGCTTGGGCGTCGGCACCCGGGGTGCGGGTCCCGCCGTCGGACGTCTTAACGGCAGCGCACACCCTGACATAGCTGGCCAAGGTGAGAACAGTCAGGGAAGCCTCGGCGAGCATGGCAGCGACGGCCGCGCGGGCTGCCTTGTCCATGGCGGGGTAGGTGAATTGGCCCTCGGCCGCACGGATCTCCAGCCCGGTGGCCCCGGTGGCGCGGGCTGTGTCAATGACCTGGGCCAGGGAGTCGCCCGGACACCCCAAGGTGGAAAACGCCAAAGGCATGGTGACCCTTTCTTCAACAATCGCCGGTGTCCTTCAACAATAGTGTGGAAACCGCTTTCCATCAATGCTGGCCACCCAGTGAATACCCCTTTATTCCTCTCGTGCAACACTGGTATTTCTGGTGATTCCACCCCTCGTGCAAGGAGCAGCAATGACCCGCCCGGCAGGCACCCCGAACCCCACCCTGAGCAGCCCAACCCTCACGGCTGGGACGCAGGCTCCGCCCAACATCGTCTTCATCCTCAGCGATGACCAAGGTCCGTGGGCATTGGGCTGCGCCGGCAATGATGACATCCACACACCCGTACTTGACGGTTTGGCCGCCGATGGCACACGGCTTGAAAACTTCTTCTGCGTCTCCCCCGTCTGCTCGCCGGCCAGGGCCAGCCTCATGACAGGGCAGATCCCTTCCCGGCACGGCGTCCACGACTACCTGACAGGGGTGGAAGTTGGCGCCGGGGCCCCCGATTACCTGGCGGGGCAGGCGATTTTCACAGACACACTGGCCGAGCACGGCTACCGGATGGGACTTTCGGGCAAATGGCACATGGGCGCCAATGACGCCCCCCGCAAGGGATTCGTGCACTGGTACGGACTCGAGGGCGGCGGCAGTCCCTATACGCAAGCCACGATGTACCGTAACGGCGAGCGCGAGGAAACCACCACATACCTGACGGACGCCATCACCGAGGACGCGCTTTTTTTCCTTGACGGTGAAGCCGAACGGCAGCGTGGCCGGACGGATTCAAATCTTCCGGAGCCCTTCTTCCTTGCCGTGAACTACACGGCTCCGCACAAGCCGTGGAAGGGCCAGCACCCCCAGGAATTCGAGGACCTGTACGCCGCTTGTGCCTTTGACAGCTGCCCGCAGGAGGAGGCGCACCCGTGGCAGCCAACCGTTGACGGTGTTGCGATCGGTGGGGAACCCGATGTCCGTGCCGCGCTGGTGGGTTATTTTGCTGCCGTCAGCGCGATGGATGCAGCCATCGGGAGGATCATGGAGCAGCTTTCACGTTTGGGGCTGCGGGAGAACACCCTGGTGATTTTCAGCAGCGACAATGGCTTCAATTGCGGCCACCACGGCATCTGGGGCAAAGGCAACGGCACGTTCCCGCAAAACATGTATGACTCCTCCGTCAAAGTTCCCGCCATCTTCCACTGGCCCGGCCGCATCGCCCCGGACCAGGTCCGCCACGAACTCCTCTCCGCGTACGACGTTGCCGCCACCATCTTGGACGTTGCGGGGCTGGACCCCGCCCCGTTCGAGACCGGCCCCGGCCGTTCCTTCGCCCCGCTGCTGCACGTCACCGGCGGCACGGCAGGCGGACCCGACGCTGACAGGGCGGGCGGCGCCGTCGTGGTGTATGACGAGTACGGGCCTGTCCGCATGATCCGCACGCGTGAATTCAAATACGTCCACCGTTATCCGCACGGCCCGCACGAACTCTACGAGCTCCTGGCGGATCCCGGTGAGCGCACCAATTTAATGCACGACGCCGTCCCGCACCCTGCGCTGCCGGGCTTGCGTGGGCGGTTGGCTGGCTGGTTTGCGCAGCACGGTGTGCCGGAATTTGATGGTGCCGCGCTGCCGGTGGCCGGGGCCGGGCAGCACAGCCCGCTGCATGCGCCGGGGACCGTCTCGGGAACATCAGACCCCCTCAGTGCGTTCACGGCGCCCAACTGGGACGGCGTCTAGCCCCAATCCTCATCGGTGTGGCTGCGACTGTCCGAACGGCCCATCCCCGGCAGCAGTCCTTTATTCCTCTCTTGCATCAGTCCTTTACTGCAAGGTATCGCAGGGCAGCACCACCCAGGTCGAAGCCCGTGGAACAAAGGAATTGTGAAATGACGCATGGACCGACTCGACGACACATTTTGCATGGTGCTTCAGCCTTGACCTTCGCCGGCCTGCTCGCCGGCGGCTTTGCTCCGCTGGCACAGGCTGCGCAGACCGCCACGGCCCCGCAACTGGACGCCTTGCGGGAGAGGTGGGTTGACCAGATCACCGGCCGGAAGCTGATCACGGCCGGCGATGGCGACTTTGCTGCCTCCCTGGCCAAGCTCGACGCCGCTGTGAGCGATTCTGTGGCCAAACTCCTGCCGGTGGGAAGCCGCATCCAAGTATTCGCCGATGCGCCGTTCAGTTCGGACGTCCAGATGGTCACCACCTACAAGCGGCTGGCACAGATGGCCACCGCGTGGGCGACCCCTGGCTCCCTCCACGAGTGCAACGCCGGGCTGCTGCAGCACCTGCTGGCAGCCTTGGAAGATGGCAACACCCTCATCTATAACATGGGACAGCTGGAATTCGGGAACTGGTGGAATTGGGAAATCGGCGTACCCCGCCCCCTGGGCGAAGCTCTCTCCATCCTGGGATCCCATGTGCCGGCGGACCTGCTGGGACGGTACATGGCCGCCGTCGACCATTTTATTCCGGACCCCACCCAGCAGTTCTCGGCGGAACGCGGGCCGATCCTCTCCGAAGGCGCCAACCGTGTGGACATCTGCCAGGGCATCATCATCCGCTCCATTGTGGGCAACGATCCACTCCGGCTGGCCGCAGCCATCAACGCGCTGAGCCCGGTGTGGCAGTACGTGAGCAGCGGCAACGGCTTCTTCGACGACGGTTCTTTTGTGCAGCACTCGACCATTGCGTACACGGGTACCTACGGATTGGTGCTGCTCAGCGGGCTGTCCAAACTGTTTTCCCTGCTCGGCGAATCCGACCATGCGGTATCGGATCCCAGCAGGGACATCCTGTTCAAGACTGTCGAGGATTCCTTCGCACCCTTCCTCCACAACGGACAAATGCTCGATTCCGTCCGCGGCCGGGCCATTTCACGCACCCAGGAACGCAGCTACGACAACGGCCACATGGCCATTGAGTCAATTTTGTGGCTCGCCCGGGCCGTGGATCCGGCCACTGCCAAGCGCTGGCGCGGACTGTGCCAGGGCTGGATTTCACGGAACAGCTTTGAACACCCGATCGTCGGCGCCTCGATCCCGCGCACAGCGCTGCTGAAGGACCTGGCCGCTGCACGCGTTGCCCCCATCGCGGAAAACCTCGGGCACAGCTTCTTCGCCGGCATGGACCGCTCCGTGTACCGCGGCAACGGCTGGGCCCTCGGCCTCGGCCTGTGCAGCAATCGGATCGCCTGGTACGAATGCGGCAACGGCGAAAACGAGCTGGGCGCGCAGACAGGTTCAGGCATGACATACCTCTATGCCGGCAAAGCCGACCATTACGACGACGACTTCTGGCCCACAGCCAACTTGGCCAAGCTTCCCGGCACCACCGTCGACACGACCGTCCTGCCACGCCGGGTTGAGGGCCAGTGGGGTGCCATTACGCCCAAAAATGAGTGGACCGGCGGTGTTTCGCTGGGTCGGACCGGGGCCGTAGGCATGCACCTCATCGCTCCGGGAGGTACCGGCATGGCTGCCCGCAAGGCCTGGTTCCACTCCCCTGACATGGTTGTCGCCCTGGGTGCCGACATCCACACGGCCAGCGCGGCGTCAGTGGAAACCATTGTTGAACACCGCAACCTGGGTGCCGTGGGCGGGCCGGCCATAACTGTCGACAGCGGGAGCGCAGCCACCGCCGTCGGCTCGCCTAGCGTCCACCAGAACCCGAAATGGGCCCATCTCGCCGGCACGGGCGGGTACCTGTTCCTGGGCGATGAGGCTTTGACAGTGGTCCGCGAACAGCGCACGGGAACTTGGAAGAACGTCAACGCCGGCGGGCCCGCAGATGCCATCCAACGCGAGTACGCCACGCTTCTCATTGACCACGGCACGCAGCCGGATCAGGCTAGCTACGCTTACGCGCTGCTGCCGGGAGCCTCCGCCAAGGATACTGAAAAGGCTGCCCGCAAAGCCCCCCGCATTTTGCGCAATGACGAGGTGGGCCAAGGTGTCGAGTTCGGCAAGTTGGAAGCCGCCGCCGTGTTCTGGCAGTCCGGAACGGTGGGAGCTCTCACCGCCAGCGGTCCCGCCTGTGTGCTCTATGCGGGCAATCCGGGCCAGGGCCGGCTGGCTGTATCGGACCCCACGCAAAGCGCGGATTCGGTCTCAGTGACAATTGCCGGCACCAAATACGGCCGCATCACAGCAGGTTCGGGCGCCACCTTGTCGCTGGATGCCGCAGGCAACACCGTTGTCACAGTGTCAACGGCCGGACTCCTGGGCCGCACTGTGGAAATCGGCCTGCACCGCTAGCCACCCCTGACGCCTGTGTGGCAGCTATTGGACGGCCAATAGCTGCCACACAGACCCAGAAGGTGGAACCGAAAGAAACGCAGCTCAGCTGGCCAGGGCCGGGACCAGATTCACGGCAACACCCCGGGCAGCCGACTCGTAGGCGGCAAGCACCAGTTCCACCACATGCTTGGCATGCTCCCCGCTGACGGCCGGCGTTGCCCCGCCAACCGCTGCAGCGAAGTCGGCCAGCTGAGCCGTGAACGCGTTCTGGATGTCGTGGGGCGAGGTGGTGTGCAGAACTGTGCGAACGCCGTCGATCTTCTGAAATGTGCCCCGGCGCGGGTCAACCGTGATGGTGCCAAGTTCGCCCACCACCAGCATTTCGTCGATGTGGTCGGGGACGTCGGAGACGATCGTGATGCGAAGCTGCACCCCGTTGGCCAGCAGCAGGTCCATGGAACCATCGGTTTCCACCGGGGCGCCAAAACGGTTCAGTGTCGTGGAAGCAATGCGCACGGCAGGCGCCCCGCCGGCCCACAAGCTGCGGTCCAGGCAGTGCGCGCCAATGTTGATGAAGGCGCCGCCGCCTGAAGCAGCCTTGTCGAAGAACCAGGCCGGCCGGCTGCCAGGGCGGTAGTCGGTGCTGCGGTAGTCATGAATCATCAGCACCCGCCCCAGCACGCCCGATTCCAGCGCCGCCGCGAGGGCCAGCTTTTCGGCCATGAAGTGCTGAATCATGCCCACCACCATGACCACGTTGGCTGCAGCGCAGGCTTCTTCCATGATCAGCGCATCCGCCAGCGTGGTGGCCATGGGCTTTTCCACCAGCACATGAATGCCGTGCGCCGCCGCGGCCACCACCATCTCCTTGTGCAGGCTGTGCGGGGTATTGATGACGACGGCGTCCACGACTCCCGCCGCCAACATGGCTTGGTAGTCGGTAAAGACGGCAGCACCCCAGGGCCCGGCCGTCGTCGCAGCGGTTTCCGCGTCCAGATCGCAGACAGCGCTCAGCCGCAGCCCGGCTATGTCGGCGGCCCCTTGTGCATGAAGTCCGGCCACAGCACCTGCCCCAATGATTCCCAAGCGCATGATTAACTCGTTTCCCTTGCCGTTGTTGTTATTTGTGGGCGCCTTGTTCGGCGCTTGCTTTTGCCCCGCAGGATTCCCGCAGCACCAGTCGCGGACGCAGCCGCACCTGGTGGATGGGGCATTCATCGCCTTCAATCAGCCGCCGC
>JBBSQT010000110.1:0-6614 GCA_038243775.1 Actinomycetales bacterium
CCAGCAGGCGTCGGCATGGGGTAAACCCGGGCAGGGCAGATCCGTGCAAGACTCCCACCATGGATGATGTCTCGGTGGGTGCGCTGCACCATGTGGAACTGTGGGTCCCTGATTTAGCCCGGGCAGCTGAAGAATGGGGCTGGCTGTTGTCCAATCTGGGATATCAGCTGCTGCAAAGTTGGTCGCAGGGGTGCAGCTGGAAGCTCGGTGCGGTGTACATAGTCCTGGAAGAGTCACCGGATCTAAGCGGCCCCATTCACCAGCGCAAGGCCCCTGGGTTGAACCATCTTGCTTTTCACGCCGGCCCCCCGGACCGGGTGGACAGACTCTCGGCCGGGGGGCGCCATCACGGTTGGAACCCATTGTTCGCGGAGAAGTATCCACATGCGGGCGGACCGGGGCATTACGCCGCGTATCTTGAAAACACCGACGGATTTGAGGTCGAGCTCATCGCCAGCCAACGGAGCTGACCCCCTTGACGGCCCGGTGCGGTTGCGCGCCGTGTTGCGGGCATTCCTCCCCAGAGAAGCAACCAGACGGCCGTTGAACATGCTTGGTTTTTGCTCGTCACCTGTTCAGGCCATCATGGTGGACCGTGGTTGCCTGCCGGGCCAGTTCCACTGCCGTCTTGCTCATTTCCTCCGAGAGTTTCAGCACGTCGTACATGCCTCCTCCAGCCCTGTCGCCAGTGTGTGCGGTAATGCGGGTTTCGCCGTCCATTTCATCGATCCGGAAGTGGATCTCGGGCATGATTTTCATGTAGCGGGCGGCATCCTTGTGCCGCCAAGGCCCGCCCGTCCATTCCTTCCCGATCCTGAGCCATAGGTCCTGGCCCGCCGTCGTTGCTCTCAGCCCCGGCTGGCGGAAGGCCTTTGCAAGGGAATCCAACGCCTCGTCGCGGGGGAGCGCTGCAGTCCATTGTTCCGTCTGGGGAAGCGGTCGGTCCTGGATCTGAACTGCAGCAGGACCCAAACTCCCACCATGTTCGGCCAGAGCGCTGTGTTCATAAGGGCCTTGGGGCCCGCCGTGAATCCGAAGATGGTTGCGGCAGCTCCCACCAAGGCGATGGCGGCCAGTCCAATAAGTCGCCACCGACCCGGAATCAGGACCATGGCTCCCGCCTTGCCCCGGCCACCGGCAAGATAGACGCCGGCACCCAGCATGAACAGCGACTGGAGGCCGTAGAGGAACGCCAGTGGAATAGCGCTCCAGAGGTCGAAGTTGGACGAGAAGATCATGAACACCGATAACAGCGACAGGGCAATTATGACGATGCCTGCACTTGACCTGATCCGTTTATCCCGCGCCGAAGGCTGCATGACCATATACCAGCACGGGACATCCCATTTGTCCATGAAAGCC
Organism: Actinomycetales bacterium; assembly: GCA_038243775.1. Classification (GTDB taxonomy): domain Bacteria; phylum Actinomycetota; class Actinomycetes; order Actinomycetales; family Micrococcaceae; genus Specibacter. The sequence goes on from JBBSQT010000110.1 coordinate 1,363, forward strand.
CGAAAACCCAGATACCGAGTCGGCACGAGCCCTTCTTTTGTACGCACAGCTCAACGATGATGGGAGGGGATGGATGGGATGGATGGGAGGAGAAGGATGGGAGGGCTCGATGATCTGCTGGCTGAGTCCAACGAGCGGTGGTCGCGGGCCATGAAAAAGGCCGACGGCGTTGAAGATGTTGGCTTGGGACAAGCAGTCACAACGTACTTCTCGCGGTATTTTCCCGCTGGCATCCTTGCCTTGCTGATGCTTGGGACCGCAGGCGGGATTTTGCTTTTCGGAACTGCCCCGGCCGTTTGGACGAATTACGTGAGCGTCGGATTTCTCCTGGCCACGGTGGGCGCGTTCGTTGGGGGGCTCACCTACAACGCCAAGAAGGTGGCGCCAGCTGTCCGGCTCAACACCGTCGACGTCTTGTTTCCGTTGACGGACGATGAGCGAAAGAACATCAATGCGCAGATTGCCGGGAAGGCGCCTTTGGATCGGGAACACCTGCCCGTTGCCCGGGCCGGTGCGGTGCAGCGGAGAAAGGGCCTGGCCACGCAACTCATTGTGCTGCCGGCTTACCTGTTCATGATTGCCGCTCAAATGCTGGGCTGGGGCGGGCGGGGAGACCCGTTCCTTTGGCTGTGGGAACTGATAATCGTGGTGGCCATAGCCGCGGCAGTTCTCCTGATTCGTGACTTCAAGCAGACGGCCCGGTTTCTGGCGGCGACCTGCGAAAGTTAAGTGCGCCGCGGAATGAATGCCTCCGCCAGCCCCTCGCTGCCGCTGGCCAGGACGGTGACGTCGGCACCCACCAGGATGAAGTCCGCCCCGGCATCCATGTAGTGCCGGGCCGCGGCCGGGGCAAAGGCATTCACACCCACCGGCTTGCCCGCCGCGTTGGCAGCAGCAATGCAATGCTCGACGGCGGCCACCACCTCCGGGTGTTCCTGCGCTCCCAACAGGCCGCAGATCACCATCAAAAGTCGCACACGAGCGCTGCCTAAGCAGTGGAAAATTGCCACGCGTGCCGGGGCCAAGGCGTTGGCTTTGCATCACTTGGTCCCGGGGACCACGCCGCAGGGGGTGTAGGAAGCAGCGGGTGCCGGCTTAGCCGGCGAGTACCCCGTCACCGCCGATCTCACCTCGATCCCCTTCGGCCAGGTCTTGCCGCTCAGGCAGGGACAAGAAAGTTCGACTTTCCAGCTTGCGCGTGACGGCGCACACACCCTATGCTTAGTGTGCGCTATTGGAACTGAGAGTTCTAATAGCGAACAATCTAAGGGGTGGTTCGCCACCACCACAATGTAGTAAGGAGTACCTCTGTGCAGTTCCACCACCGCGGATACGTATCCGGTGACCCGCGCATTCAAGAAGCAGCCGGGACCGGTATCGACCGCCCCGAGGAATTGCCTGAGCAGCTCGACGTCCTGATCATCGGATCCGGCCCGGCAGGCATGCTCACCGCGGCCCAGCTGTCCCAGTTCCCGTTCATCACCACCAGGATCGTGGAACGCCGCGGCGAGCGCCTGGCCATTGGCCAAGCCGACGGCATCCAGGCTCGCAGCGTGGAAACATTCCAGGCCTTCGGCTTCGCCGAGCGCATCACGGCCGAGGCCTACCAGATCACCGAGATGGCATTTTGGCGTCCCGACACGGAGAGCCCCACGAACATCATCCGTGGCGGGCGCGCGGTCGACGACGCCACCGGCATCAGCGAGTTCCCGCACCTGATCGTGAACCAGGCCCGCGTGCTGGACTACTTCGCCGAGGTTGCCGCCCAGTCTCCGACACGGCTGACACCCGACTACGGCTGGGGCTTCGAGACGCTTGAGGTCACCGACGGGCAGGAGTACCCGGTCAAGGTCACCCTGGTCCGCAGCGCCGGCCCCGACAAAGGCACCCGCAAAATCGTGCACGCCAAGTACGTGGTCGGCTGCGATGGCGCCCGCAGCAAAGTCCGGGCATCGATCGGCTGCACCATGGCCGGTGACAAGGCCAACCACGCTTGGGGTGTCATGGACGTGCTCGCCAAGACCGACTTCCCTGACATCCGCACCAAGTGCGCCATCCAGTCACACACCGGCGGCTCGATCCTGCTGATCCCCCGGGAAGGCGGCCACCTCTTCCGCATGTACGTGGACCTTGGCGAGGTGTCCGACGATGACACGCACGCCGTTCGCGACACCCCTATCGAAACGATCATCGAGAAGGCCAACGAGATCATGCACCCCTACACCGTGGAGGTGCGCAACATCGCCTGGAACAGTGTTTACGAGGTGGGCCACCGCCTCACTGACAGGTTCGACGACGCCGCGCCGAATGACCGCGATGGCCGCACCCCCCGCGTGTTCATCACCGGCGACGCCTGCCACACGCACAGTGCCAAGGCCGGTCAGGGCATGAACGTCTCAATGCAGGACGGCTTTAACATTGGCTGGAAGCTTGCCCACGTGCTCGAGGGCCGCAGTCCCGAGTCCCTGCTTGCGACCTACTCGGCCGAGCGCCAGGTCGTGGCGAAGAACCTCATCGATTTCGACAAGGAATGGTCAACCCTCATGGCCAAGAAGCCGGAGGAGTTCGAGAATCCTGCGGAATTGGAGGAATTCTATGTCCGCACGGCCGAATTCCCCGCCGGTTTCATGACCGAATACACACCCTCGCTCATCACGGCCAGCGCCGCCCACCAAGGCCTGGCCACCGGCTACCCCATGGGTAAGCGCTTCAAGTCAGCCCTCGCCTCCCGGGTCTGTGACACCAACCCGCTGCAGCTTGGCCACCAGGCCCTGGCCGACGGGCGCTGGCGCATCTACGTCTTCGCCGATGCCGCCAAGCCCGCCACCGGCTCGGCAACCGATGCCCTGGCCCAGTGGCTGGCGACCGCACCGGAATCGCCGCTGGCAGCCACCCCGGAGGACCTCGACGAGAACGCATGGTTCGATGTGAAGGTAATCTACCAGCTCCCGCACCAGGAAATCGACATCAACGCCGTGCCGGACGTGTTCAAGCCGTCCGTTGGACCGTTCGAGCTCACCGACAGAGAGAACGTGTTCGGCGTTGTCCCCGGCAGCGACATCTTTGACGAGCGCGGCCTGGACCGCAACGGTGTCATGGTGGTGGTCCGCCCCGACCAGTACGTCGCCAACATCTTGCCCTTGAGTGCCACCTCGGAACTTGCGGACTTCTTCGCACAGATCCACCAGGGCATGCGCGTCTAATCGCACCAAGGAATTGAAAAGGGAGGCCCGCAGCGTGATCCCTGCGGGCCTCCCACATCTTCGGCACGTTCAGCCCAGCTCAACAACTTCACACGCGAGCGCTTCCGCGCCACAACAGAGCGGCCCCCGGCAACTAAGCCGGGGGCTGCTCTGTTGCAGCTCAGCTATGCGGCTAGTTGGCGTACGGGTCCGCGATGCCGATGTACTGCGTCGTGGTGTACTCGGCGATGCCCTCGGAGCCGCCTTCGCGGCCAAGACCGGACTGCTTGACTCCGCCGAACGGCGCTGCGGCGTTGGAGATGACGCCGGCGTTGAAACCGACCATGCCAAATTCCAGCTGCTCACTGACCCGCAACAGGCGGGAGAAATCCTTCGTGAACAGGTAGGCGGCCAGCCCGTAGTCCGTGGCGTTGGCGATGGCGATGGCATCGTCCTCATCGGTGAACGTCGTCACGGGGGCCACCGGACCGAAGATCTCCTGGCCCAAGATGGCGGCGTCGTTGGCGACATTTCCCAATACTGTTGGCTGGTAGAAGTAACCCTCGCCGGCGACGGGGCCGCCGCCGGCCAGCACGGTGGCTCCGGCCGCCACAGCCTCGGTAACGAGGGCGTGGATGCCGGCACGTGCCTTTTCCTCGATCATGGGTCCGACGTCGGTCCCTGCCTCGGTGCCGCGGCCCACCGTCAGGGCGCCGATGCGGGTCGCCAGCTTGGCGCTGAACTCCGCCGCGACGAACTCGTGGACCAGGAAGCGGTTGGCGGCCGTGCAGGCCTCACCCATGTTGCGCATCTTGGCGGCCATGGCGCCCTCGACGGCGGCGTCCAGATCGGCATCCTCGAAGACGAGGAACGGGGCGTTGCCGCCGAGTTCCATGGATGTGCGCAGCACGTTTGCGCTGGCGGCTGCCATGAGGTGCTTGCCGACGGGGGTGGAACCAGTGAAGGAGATCTTGCGCAGGCGCGGGTCAGCCAGCAGGGGCGTGGAGATGGAGGAGGCGCTGGAGCTGGAGACGACGTTCAGGACACCGGCGGGCAGCCCGGCCTCCTGCATGACGGCGGCAAAGAGCTGGGACGTCAGCGGGGTGAGCTTTGCGGGCTTGAGCACCATGGTGCAGCCTGCTGCGATGGCCGGACCGACCTTCCGGGTGGCCATGGCGAGCGGGAAGTTCCAGGGCGTGATGAGCAGGCACGGGCCCACCGGCTTCTTCTGCACGAGGATCTTGTTCTTGCCCTCGGGGGAGGTGACGTAGCGGCCATAATCGCGCACCGCCTCCTCCGAGTTCCAGCGCAGGAATTCGGCACCGTAGGCAACCTCGCCGCGGGCCTCGGCCAGCGGCTTGCCCATTTCCAAGGTCATGAGCAGGGCGAAGTCCTCGGCCCGTTCGGTCACGAGCTCGAAGGCGCGGCGCAGGATCTCGGCCCGCACACGCGGTGCGGTCCGGGCCCAGGAGGCCTGGGCGGCACAGGCGGCGTCCAAGGCTGCAACGGCGTCCTCGCTTGTCCCGGAGGCGATCGTGGCCAGGACCTTGCCCGTGGCCGGGTCGTGGACGTCCAGGGTCTTGCCGTCCGAGGAGTCGCGCCATTCGCCGTTGATGAGCAATCCGGTGGGGACGGAGGCGAGCAATTCGGCCTCGCGGCCGGTGGTGTTGGTCATATCAGTCCTTAGTAGCTTGAGGTTGGGCCGGCGTCGATGGCCGGGACGTACATGGTGGCGAGGGCCTCGCTGCCGCGGGCCAGCAGGGCCACATCGGCGCCGGTGAGGATAAAATCCACGCCTGCGTCCAGGTAGCGCCGGGCGGTGGCTTCGGCGAAGGCGTTCACGCCCACCGGCTTGCCGGCCGCCTTCGCGACCCGGATGCAATGCTCGACGGCGGCCACCACATCGGGGTGTTCCTGCGCTCCCAGCAGGCCCATGGACGCAGCCAAATCAGACGGGCCTATGAAGACGGCGTCAATGCCGTCCACGGCCACGATGGACTCCGCGTTCTCCACGGCCTGCACGGATTCAATCTGCACCATGACAGTGATGGTTTCCGCCGCCGTGGCCAG
>JBBSQT010000111.1:0-6605 GCA_038243775.1 Actinomycetales bacterium
CCACGGTCCAGCCAGAAACGCAGGACAGACTCCATTTCAGCGCGCACCTGCTGATTGTCCCAATTCAGGTCCGGTTGTTTGGTGTCGAATAGATGCAGGTACCACTGTCCGGGAACGCCGTTTTCCATGATCCTGGTCCATGCCCGGCCCCCAAAAATTGACTGCCAGTTGTTGGGAGGTTCGTTCCCGTCCTTGCCCTTGCCGTCCCGGAACATGTACCGGTTGCGGGCGGGCGAGCCAACACGCGATGCCAATGCCTCCTGGAACCACACATGTTCGTCAGAGGTGTGGTTGGGGACCAGGTCAATGATGACACGCAGGCCAAGGCCATGGGCCTGCTTCAGCATCGCATCAAAGTCGTCGAGGTCCCCAAAACGCGGATCAACACGGCGGTAATCCGCTACGTCGTAGCCCGCATCCGCCTGGGGTGAGAGGTAGAACGGGGAGAGCCAGATTGCGTCAATGCCCAGCCCCGCCAAGTACTCCAATTTCCCGCAGATGCCAGGCAGGTCGCCCATCCCGTCATTGTTTCCGTCAGCAAAGGAGCGGGGGTAGATCTGGTAGATGACAGCACTCGACCACCAAGGTGAGCTGGTACCGGGGCGAAAATCCTTCATGGTGTCCTTTCAAAAATGGATAGGTAACAAATCAGTGTAAGCGCTTGCATTCTTGCATGACACCTTACTAGTGTGAGCTAAACCACTCAAATTCGGCTCCCAAGACGGCGTGCCGACCACTGATGTGTTCACCTGAGGAGAATGAAGATGGCAAGGAAAATTTCCAAGATTCAGCTGCCGGTGGCGGCTGCCGCGACACTTGTCCTGGTGCTGTCGGCCTGCAGTGGCGGGGGCGGCGGCGGCGGGGGCGGCGGCGGTGGGGGCGGCGGCGCTGCGTCCGAAAACCTCGACGGGCGCGGACCCATCACCTACGTCCAAGGCAAGGACAACTCGGACGTGGTGCGCCCGCTGATTGAAAAGTGGAATGCGGCGCACAAGGATGAGAAGGTCACGTTCAAGGAACAGTCCGACAACGCAGACCAGCAACACGATGACCTTGTGAAAAACTTTCAGGCCAAGAACGTCAATTACGATGTCGCCAGCGTCGATGTCATCTGGACCGCGGAGTTTGCTGCTCAGGGTTGGCTGCAGCCGCTGAAGGACAAGATGGCCGCCTCCACCAAGGGGATGTTGCCGGCCACCGTAAAGACCGGAACATACCGTGATGTGCTGTACACGCTCCCACAGACCTCCGACGGTGGCATGCTGTATTACCGCAAGGACCTGGTGCCCACCCCGCCCAAGACATGGGATGAAATGATGGGGATGTGCCCCATTGCCAAGGACAAGGGAATTGACTGCTATGCGGGCCAGTTCGCGCAGTACGAAGGCCTGACGGTGAACGTGGCCGAGGCCATCAACAGCCAAGGCGGAACAATTGTTGGCAGCGACGGCAAGGCGACGGTGAATTCGCCCGAGGCCAAGACCGGCCTGCAAAATCTGGTTGACGCCTACAAGGCGGGCGACATTCCCAAACAGGGATTGACCTATCAGGAGGAGCAGGGCCGCCAGTCGTTTGAGGACGGCAAGCTCATGTTCCTGCGGAACTGGCCGTATGTGTACAACCTCGCCAAAACCGACGGCTCCTCCACGGTGAAAGACACTTTCGGTATTGCACCGCTGCCGGGCAAGGACGGCCCTGGCGCCTCGACCCTTGGCGGCCACAACCTAGGTGTCAGCGTCTACTCCAAGAACAAGGCCACGGCCAAGGACTTCCTGGAGTTCATGACCAGTGAAGAGACCCAGAAGTTCTATGCCACCCAGGGATCCCTGGCGCCCGTGCTTGAGTCACTGTATGACGATGCCACGCTGGTGAAGGCCCTGCCGTACCTGCCGGTGTTGAAGACCTCCATCTTGAACGCCGTCCCGCGCCCCGTGACACCCTTCTACCCGGCAGTCACGCAGGCCATACAGCAGAACAGCTTCGCTGCCCTGCAAGGATCCAAGACGGTGGACCAGGCCTTGACCGATATGGAAGCGGCCATCAACACCACTGTTTCGAAGTAACCCCGCGGCCCGGCGCGGAACCACCGTGCCGGGCCGCCCTCCGGTCCCCACACCCGACATGACGCTTCTGTGCCAGTGAGTCACTCCCGCAGGGGAGGCCTGTGCGGGGCAAACGCACCACCTGGACCGTGGCAGTGCCATTCCACCAAGAACGAAGAAAGGAGCAGCCATGTCGGCAGAAGCAGGCCCGGAGGCCAGGCTTGACACCGCGAAGAACATGCGCGGGGGCAACAAGGAGGTGGGGGCTGACCGCAAGGAAAAAACCCAGGGACGGCTGGCAACACTGCTGATCGTGCCCACCATGATCGTTTTGGCCATTGTGATTCTCTATCCGGTCATCAACGCCATCATCATGTCGCTGGAACACGACCAGGGGCTGGACCCGGCGACGGGAACGTTCGTTGCTGGCGGTTTTGCCGGGTTGGCGAACTATGCACACTGGATTTTCCAGCAATGCACGGACTCCGGGGGCACCGCAGTGAGCTGCCCTCCGGGAACGCTCGGAGCCCAATTCTGGCAAGCCACTGGAGTGACGTTCTTCTTCACCGTGGTGACAGTCTTCTTTGAAACCGTTTTTGGTTTCTGGATGGCGTTGATTATGGCCAGGGCCTTCCGGGGACGCAGCGTGCTTCGCGCAGCGGTGCTGGTTCCCTGGGCCATTCCCACAGCCGTGACGGCCAAGCTCTGGTTCTTCATCTTCGCCTTCGACGGCATTGTCAACACCGTTTTCAACACCTCCATCCTGTGGACAGGCAGTGAGGGGCCGGCGCGGGCGGCCATCATCATCGCCGACATATGGAAAACAACGCCATTCATGGCCCTGCTGATTTTGGCCGGACTGCAAATGATACCGGCAGACATTTATGAAGCGGCCAAGGTTGATGGGGCCTCCACCTGGCAGCGTTTCAAGCTGATCACCCTGCCGCTCGTCAAGCCTGCACTGATGGTGGCAATTTTGTTCCGGGTCCTTGACGCGCTGCGCATGTACGACCTTCCAGCCATCATGACAGGAGGTGCGAACGGCACCACCACACTCTCGATCCTTGTGGTCAACCAGATCCGGATAGGGTTCAATTCCGCGGCGGCCCTGTCCACCATCACCTTCTTGATCATTTTTATAGTTGCCTTCATATTTGTCAGGTTCTTGGGCGCGAACGCTGTTGAATCCGCCAGCGGCGGAGCGAAGGGGAAAACGAAATGAGCACCGTGACCCAAACACCCGCCGAGCACGCGGCCGCTGCCAAGAATGTGGCACTGCGGCGCAACCGCTTGGCCAGCTCCCGCACCTACATCAGTGCCGCGGTCATCGTCATTTGGTGTCTGCTGCCGTTCTATTGGATGGTAGTCACTGCCTTCCGGGACGTCGGCTACACCTTCGACCCGACACCGTTCTTCACCCACGTCACCTGGGACAACTTCGCCACGGCATTTTCATCCCAAATGGGCAACCATTTGGATCGGGCGCTGCTGAACTCCCTGTTCATTTCCGGTGTCACCACCGTCGTGGCCCTCTTGTTTGGGATCTTTGCAGCCTACGCACTGGCCAGGCTGAACTTTCGTGGAAAGTTCATGGTCCTGGGTGTTGTCCTTGGCGCCTCGATGTTCCCTGGTGTTGCCATCGTGACCCCGCTCTTCCAGCTGTTCACCAACATCAACTGGGTGGGCACCTATCAGGCCATGATCATCCCCAACATCTCCTTTGTGCTTCCGCTGACGGTCTACACGCTGACCTCGTTCTTCCGCGAGATGCCATGGGAGCTTGAAGAGGCGGCCCGCATTGACGGGTGCACGGCAGGGCAGGCGTTCCGCAAGGTCATCATGCCCCTGGCCGCCCCGGCGGTGTTCACGACAGCCATCCTGGCGTTCATTGCCGCCTGGAACGAGTACTTGATTGCCAGCATCCTCTCCAACGACGCAACCCAGACAGTGACAGTGGCCATCGCCAGCTTTGCCGGCTCCCAGCCACACCAGGAACCGTATACGGCGGTCATGGCCGCAGGCACCGTGGTCACCATCCCACTGGTAATCCTGGTCCTGATCTTCCAGCGTAAAATTGTCGCCGGGCTGACCGCCGGGGCGGTGAAGTAGGAGTGGCACGCAACCATCGGAGACAGGGCGGTGAATCCGACCCATTGCACATCCCCACCAGCAAGCAAAAGAGTGCCGAGGATTTTGACATCATCATCGGATTTCTCGGTTTTTGGGCGATTCTGTTTTTGGGGATCACGCTCTGGCTGGAGCTCACCGGCCAGCCGGCGCTTATGTGGGCACTAGGACTATTGCTGGTCTGTCTCGGCCTTTGGGGCATGATCCGGCTGCGGCGAAAACTGCCTGAAAGGCGGGGCCGCCGCCCACGATAGGCCCGGGTCAGCCAATGCAAGGGAATTACTGAAAGGGGACGGCATGGGAGTCAGCATCGATGATGTGGCCAAACGAGCGAACGTCTCTACCGCAACAGTCTCAAGGGCTCTCCGCGGACTGCCGAACGTCACCCCCGGCACCCGTGAGAAGGTGTTGGTTGTTGCCCGGGAGCTCGGCTATGTGCCATCTCCGTCAGCGACGGGACTGGCAACGGGCAGAACCAGGACCGTGGGTGTGTTGGTTCCCTTCATTGACCGCTGGTATTTTGGGCAGGCACTGGAAGGCATCGACCAAGAACTTCGCAGCCGCGGTTACAACCTGCTGCTGTTCAGCCGGGGCGGTTACCGTTCCGTGGAGCCGCGCCCGTTCACCGAGCGAATGGTGAGCAAGCACATCGACGGCCTCGTGGTGTTGTGCATGGGCTTGTCCCCCCAGGAACAGGGGGAACTGCAGAACACGCGGATGCCCGTGGTGGCCGTCGGGGGACCGATCAGCGGGTGCGCCGGGGTTCATATTGATGACAGTGCGGCGGCTGAGGCGGCCACACATCATTTGATCAAACTGGGGCACCGCAAGATAGCCCATTTGCGGGGCGGCATCAAGGATGAAATCAATTTCGTGGTGCCGGGGCTGCGTGCGGAGGCGTTTGAGCGGACCATGCGCCACGCCGGGCTCGAACTTCGCCCTGAATGGAGCATTGCCGGGGATTTTACGGCTGGCCAGGGCGCGGCAGCGGCCGCCCGGCTATTTGATTTGCCGGGGGAAAAGCCCACAGCCGTTTTCTGCGGATCCGACGAGATGGCCCTGGGGCTGATGTTTGAGGCACGTCGGCGTGGCATCAGGATCCCGGAAGACCTTTCGGTGGTGGGTATTGACGACCATGATTTTTCTGTCCTCGCCGGATTGTCCACTGTCGCGCAAAGCCCGCTGGAGCACGGACGGCTGGCAGCATCGATGCTGTTGGCCGAGATTGACGGTGGCGACGCGATCATCCAACAGCAGACCATGCCGTTCCGCCTGATTGAGCGCGAATCGTCGGCGCCGCCGCGCGGGGCTGACAGGGTCTAGGCTGCGGAGCCTAGTTCGCCCGGGCCAGTTGCCGCACAGGCATCCAGCGGTTGGCCAGGCGGCGATAAGCCGCGGCGGCACCGGCAAAGTCACCATCTGCCAGGCACTGCAAACCCATGTGCACATCGGCCGGCGAATCATCCGGGTGCACGCGATTGGCCACCGAACCATAGTCCAACTCCATGACACCGCTTTCAGGGAAACCCGCCAGCCAGTGGGCCAGGTCTTCGAGCTCGGCAAAAAGATCCAGGTCCGGTGCCATCGCGGCCAGCATCTGCAACATGCGCTCTGCCCGACCCGCAGCGGTGGACACCGGCACCTGAATCCGCACTGTCAGAACCCGTCCGTTCGCCTCAACCACTTCCATGCGGTCGTTGGCATACACCGCCACAAACCAGCTAAACGGAATGCCCCAAGTGGATGAGCGGGTCTGGAGCGGCATTTCAAGCGCGGGAGCCAGGGAAGCCTTCCCGATCTCCGCCGCCCACTGCTCCTGCGGCAGGACCATGGTGGCCAAGTGTTCCAAGTTCCCGGACAACAGCTCGGTGGCCCCGGCAATGGACCGTGCCACCACCTGGTTGGGCGCATACAGCGGAGGGAGCCCCGCACCCATGGTGATGACCCGCACCTTGCCCTCGTCCGCCGTCGGAAACGGGCGAATGGCGGTGCCGCTGGCCCGGTCGAGGGAGAGGGAGAGCTCGGCAACATCGACGCTGGTGGCATCCTGCGCCGGCTCCAGGAGATCCTCGAGGCCGGCAAATTCAGCCGCGGTGTATGCCTCACGGGGCAGATAAACGCGCAGGCTGGATACGAAGGGGAGTTGCACACCGCCTAAATACAGCCTGGACAACATGGCTCAGCCCAGCTCCACGATGACCGGGGCGTGGTCCGAGGCGCCTTTGCCCTTGCGCTCCTCGCGGTCAATCTCGGCCCCGGACACGCGCTCCGCCAGGGCCGGGGATGCGAGCACAAAGTCAATCCGCATGCCTTCCTTCTTGGGGAAGCGCAGCTGCGTGTAATCCCAGTAGGTGTAGACGCCGGGGCCGGGGTGCAGGGGGCGGACGACGTCGGTGAAACCTGCCGCTTCAAACGCCGTGAACGCTGCCCGCTCAG
>JBBSQT010000112.1:0-6503 GCA_038243775.1 Actinomycetales bacterium
CATCACGATCGACTGGGTCATGACCCGGCCCTTGTCGTAGCGCACGCCCTTGAGCAGGTCGCCGTCGGTGATGCCGGTGGCGGCGAAGTAGCAGTTGTCACTCGTGACCAGGTCGTTCGTGGACAGGACGCGGTCCAGGTCGTGGCCGGCGTCGATCGCCTTCTGCTTCTCGTCGTCGTCCGTGGGCCAGAGCCGGCCCTGGATGACCCCGCCCAGGGTCTTGATGGCACAGGCCGCCACGATTCCCTCGGGTGTCCCGCCGATGCCCATCAGCGCATCCACTCCGGTGCCGGTGCGGACGGCCGCAATGGCGCCGGCCACGTCGCCGTCGAGGATGATCTTGGTGCGGGCCCCGGCCTCGCGGATCTCCGCGATGAGCGGCTGGTGGCGGTCACGATCCAGCACCATGACGGTCAGCTGGTTGATTTTCACGCCCTTGGCCTTGGCGATCAGGTGCAGGTTTTGCTTCACGGGCAGGCGCAGGTCCACCATGTCAGCCGCCTCGGGACCGGTGACCAGCTTTTCCATGTAAAACACGGCGGAGGGGTCGAACATGGTGCCGCGTTCGGCCACGGCCAGCACAGCAATCGCGTTGTTGATGCCCATGGCGGTCAGCCGGGTGCCGTCGATCGGGTCAACAGCCACGTCACATTCAGGGCCGGAGCCGTCACCCACCACTTCGCCGTTGAACAGCATGGGGGCTTCATCCTTTTCGCCCTCGCCAATGACCACGACGCCGTTGAAGTGGACAGTCGACAGGAGGGAGCGCATGGCGTCCACGGCTGCGCCGTCGGCCAGGTTTTTCTCCCCGAAGCCCACCCAGTGCCCGCCGGCAATGGCTGCGGCCTCGGTGACACGCACCAGTTCCAGGGCGAGGTTGCGATCGGGCTCGTCGTCGCCAACTGCGAGAGAGCGGGACAGTTGTGAATAATCCAGTTGTGCTGCTTTGTCAGGCACGTGTAACCCCATTGTTCGGGTAGGCGCAATTTCGAGTGTGCGCGACGGTGCGCACCGTTGATGTGTTCTTGCCTACAAAGACAATGATAGGCGAAACAGGTCCCGCAGCCGTCTCCCTGGGTGCAGTGAGGTGCACCACCCCCGGATCAACGTGCTGGATTCACTGTCCTGATCTGGGAAGATGGTCAGGTGAGCGAATCCAACACCCCTCCCGTCAAGCCCGTCATTGCTGCCGGGGCTGCCAAGCGCGCAAACGCCTCCGTGATCGGCATGCTTCTTGCCATGATTTCAACGGTCGCCATTGTTTTGACCATTGTCTGGCTGAACCCGGAGCCCAAGGCTGGTACGTACCGCAGCAATATTGATGTGGCTTCGGTTGCCGGCTACGCCACTGACACGGCCGGTTTCCATCCTGTGGCGCCGGCATTGCCGCAGGGCTGGTCGGCCAATTACGCGCGGTGGAACCCGCCGGGCGCTGACGGCGTGGCGTTTTGGGATGTTGGTTATGTGACGGCCAATGACACGTTTATTGCCTTGCGCCAGTCAATTACGTCCAACCCCACGTGGCTTGCCGACCAGGTTCAGCACGCCCCCGTGACGGGCACCCGCACCGTGGATGGCACCGAGTGGGAACTCCGTGATAAACCAAAGGGTGAGCGCAGCCTGATCCTGCACAAGGCGGACAACGTGATTGTGCTGACCGGCGCCGCGGACTTCAAAGACTTCGACATCCTCGCCCGCGGGGCTGCCACGATGCTCAATGAGGACCAGACACCCAGCACCCCCACAGCAAAGGACGGCAAATAATGAGTGGCGGAGAAGACGGCAACATCAACGCGGTAATGGCACATCCCAGCACACCGGCTGAGGCGTGGAAGACACTCATGGCCGGCAACACCCGGTTCATTGAAGGCACCTCCAACCACCCAAACCAGGATGCTGCACGGCGCACGTCGCTGCTGGCCACCCAGCACCCGTTCGTCATGATTTTTGGCTGCTCGGATTCCCGGCTCGCCGCCGAGATCATTTTCGACTTGGGACTCGGGGACGCCTTCGTGGTCCGCACGGCCGGCCACGTCATCGACAACACCGCACTGGGATCGCTGGAGTACGGCGTCGAATATCTGGAGGTGCCGCTGATTGTGGTGTTGGGCCACGACAGCTGCGGCGCGGTCACGGCCACCAAGGCCGCCGTCGACACCGGCACCATGCCCGCCGGATTTGTCCGCGACCTCGTGGAGCGCATCACCCCCTCGGTGCTGGCCTCCCTCCGCAAGGACAAGCACAGCTCCGTCAACGAGATGGTGGAAGAGCACGTCAAGCAGACGGCAGCCCGCCTGGTTGAGAACTCACCGATCATCGCCAATGCCGTGGCACGCCAGCGCACCGCTGTGGTGGGCCTGACCTACCGCCTCAATGACGGCACGGCAGATTTGGTCTACAGCAACGGGCACATCGGCTTGTAGCCCCCTTCCCCGCGGCGAGGCCCGACGGCGGCGAGGCCCGACGGCGGCGCACCGGTGCCGACGTCGGGCCTTCTTGGTTGGGCCTTGATTCGGCGCTGGATGGGCGTGGGTCGGGGGCCGCGTCCGCTGGAGACACCCGTGGGCCGTCCACCGTTTTCGAACCTGCGCGCGGCGGCGATAGGGTAGAAGACATGACTGATACTGCCGCGGCCACCGCACAAGAATTCCGTATTGAACATGACACCATGGGCGAGGTCCGGGTTCCGGCCAACGCCTTGTACAGCGCACAGACCCAGCGCGCTGTGGAGAACTTCCCGATTTCCGGCATGACCCTGGAACCGGCCCACATTGCAGCCTTGGCGCGCATCAAGAAGGCTGCCGCCACCACCAATGCCGAACTGGGCGTGCTCGACGCCGAGCTTGCCCGCGCCATTGAGGGCGCCGCAGACCAGGTCGCCTCCGGCAAGTTCGACGGCGACTTCCCGATCGATGTGTTCCAGACCGGCTCCGGAACCTCCTCCAACATGAACATGAACGAAGTCCTGGCAACCCTGGCCAATAAGGCCCTGGCCGCCGCCGGATCCGAGAAGGTGGTTCACCCGAACGACCACGTCAACGCCTCACAGTCCTCCAACGACGTGTTCCCCACGTCCGTCCACGTGGCCGCCACCTCGGCGCTGATCAACGGCCTCATCCCGGCACTGGCCCACCTGGCCGAGTCCCTGGAGCGCAAGGAGACCGAGTTCGCCGAGGTTGTGAAGTCCGGGCGCACCCACTTGATGGATGCCACCCCCGTCACCCTGGGCCAGGAATTTGGCGGCTACGCCGCACAGGTCCGCTACGGCATTGAGCGCATCGAGTCCTCCCTTCCCCGCGTGGCAGAGGTCCCGCTGGGCGGCACCGCCGTTGGCACCGGCATCAACACCCCGGCCGGCTTCCCGCAGCGCGTCATTGCGCTGCTCGCCCAGGACACCGGCCTGCCGCTGACCGAGGCCCGCAACCACTTCGAGGCCCAGGCCAACCGCGACGGCCTCATTGAAGCCTCCGGCCAGCTGCGCAACATTGCGTACTCGATCATGAAGATCAACAACGACCTGCGTTGGTTGGGCTCCGGCCCCAACACCGGCCTGGGCGAGATCTCCATCCCCGACCTGCAGCCCGGCTCCTCCATCATGCCCGGCAAGGTCAACCCGGTCATCTGCGAGGCAGCCATCATGGTTGCCGCCCAGGTCATCGGCAATGACACCACGATCGCCCTGTCCTCAACCAACGGCGCCTTCGAGCTGAACGTGGGCATCCCGGTCATGGCGGCCAACCTGCTGCAGTCCATCCGCCTGCTCACCAACACCGCCCGCGTCATGGCGGACAAGATGATTGACGGGCTGACCGCCAACGTTGAGCGCGCCCGCTTCCTCGCCGAGGCATCCCCCTCGATCGTGACGCCGCTGAACAAGCACATCGGCTACGAGAACGCCGCGAAGATCGCCAAGCACGCCATCAAGGAGGGCCTGACCATCCGTGAAGCCGTCCTGGCCCTGGGCTTCGTTGACCGCGGCGAGCTGACCATGGAGCAGCTGGATGCGGGCCTGGACGTCATGGCCATGACCCGCGCCCCGAAGTAGCCCCTGCGCCCGGGCCGGGCTTCCCGGAGCCGTGGCGTGCCAAAGCTGCGAGGGCGTGCGTAATTGCGCACGCCCTCGCACGTTTGGCACGTCGCCAGCTGACTTTCTTGGCCCACGACGGCGGGAGGCCACCTTTTCACGAAAGGTGGCCTCCCGCCGCCCCCAGGACGCCGGTGGCGAAGGCGTGGGTAAGCTCACTCAAAAGAAATTTTGCACTTCGTTATCAATAGTGCAAACTTTTACCTTGTGACTGAAAGTGCAAAAAACTGCCGTGCCCAAGGGTTGCGTGCGCGCAAGCGCGAAGCAACCCGCTCCGCCATCACCGCAGCGGCCCGGCTCTTTACTGCCCAGAACGGCCTCAACGGCTTCACGATTGAACAATTGTGCGAGGAAGTGGGCGTGTCCCGGCGGACGTTTTTCAACTACTTCCCGGCCAAGGAAGACGCCATCATCGGCCATCTCCTGGACGAATTTCCGGCCGACGCCACAGCAGACTTTCTGGCCGGCGGCGCAGCGGAAGCCGGCGTGGAACGTGGGCCGGGCGGCCTCAGCGTCACGTTGCTGCGCGATTTGTCCTCGCTCACCTGCGCCATGGCCGATCAGCTGAATCTCACCAGGGACCACATGCATGAGCTCATGGCGGCCATGAAAAAGGAACCACAGCTCATGATGAAGATGCTGGGCAACGCCCATGTCCGCGAGCTGGAATTCGCAGACCTCATTGCCGGGCGCGAGCAGCTTCCGCCGGAGGACCCAGTCATCGGCATCGCTGCGGCCATTTTCGGGACCTGCTCCCACCGGGCAAGCCAGGCATTTTTCTCCGAGACGAACACCGCCAGTTATGCCGAACTGCTGGAGACCAACCTCCTCTCGGCCCAAAAACTTTTCAACTTTTCGCACTTGACCTTTGAAGGGGCTCCATGAGGACTGCACTCAAGGCAGGGGAACCGCTCCTGCTGACCCAAAAGAGGATCTGGATCATCTTCTCGGCGCTGATCGCCGGAATGATGCTTTCCAGCCTCGACCAGACCATTGTCTCCACCGCCATGCCCACCATTGTGGGAAAGCTCGGCGGCGTGGAGCACCAGACCTGGATCACCACCGCCTACCTGCTGGCCACCACCATCGTGATGCCCGTCTACGGCAAACTCGGTGACATCCTCGGCCGGCGGAACCTGTTCCTGGCCGCCATTGCCATCTTCACGCTCGCATCGATCGGCTGTGCCTTCGCCACCGACTTCTGGGGCTTCGTAATCTTCCGCGCCATGCAGGGCCTGGGTGGCGGTGGCTTGATGATCCTCTCGCAGGCCATCATTGCCGACATTGTCCCCGCCAACGAGCGCGGCAAGTACATGGGCCCGCTGGGCGCCATCTTCGGCCTGTCCGCCGTTGCCGGGCCGCTGCTGGGCGGCTACTTCGTGGACCACCTGACGTGGGAATGGGCCTTCTACATCAACATCCCGATCGGCATTGCTGCCTTCGTCGTCGCGTTCTTCGCGTTGACCCTGCCGAGCAAGAAGGCCACCCAAAAGATTGACTTCATGGGCGTGGCCTGGCTGTCCATCGCCACGACCTGCTTGATCTTCTTCACCGACTTCGGCGGCAAGCCGGACGGCTGGACCTCCCTGACTACGTGGAGCTGGGGCGCCGGCATGTTCGCGGCCATTGCCCTGTTCATCTTCACGGAGGCCCGCGCCGAGGACCCGATCATCCCGCTCTCACTGTTCAAGAACCCGATCTTCCTGAACTCAACGGCCATCGGCTTCGTCCTGGGCATGGGCATGTTTGCCGCCATCGCCTTTGTCCCGACGTTCCTGCAGATGTCCACGGGCACCTCGGCCGCCGTCTCCGGCCTGCTGATGCTGCCCATGATGGCCGGCCTGATGGGTACCTCCATCTGGTCCGGTATCCGCATGTCCAAGACCGGCAAGTACAAGTCGTTCCCCATCGCCGGCTCCCTCATCACCACTTTGGCGATGCTGTGGTTCACCACGTTGTCCGCCGAAACCCCTGTCTGGATCATTTGCATCCAGCTGTTCGTCTTCGGCGCCGGTCTGGGCCTGATCATGCAGATCGTGGTCATCGTGGTGCAGAACTCCGTTCCCCCTGCCCAGCTGGGTACCGCGACCAGCACCAACAACTACTTCCGCGAAGTGGGTTCGGCGTTGGGTGTGGCCGTCTTTGGCGCCATGTTCACCACCCGCCTGGCCGAGTCGCTGACCAAGGTCTTCACCGAGGCCGGCGCCAGCCCCGAGCAGGCCGGCAACTCCATGTCCAGGCTCGACCCGCAGGCTCTCCACCAGCTCCCGCAGACCGTTCAGGACGGCATCATCAACGCTTACGCCGATTCCCTGGCACCGGTGTTCTGGTACCTGATCCCGTTCATGGTCGTGGCCCTGATCCTGGCCCTGTTCATGAAGGTCATCCCGCTCTCGGACACCTCCGGCATGGTGGCCCG
>JBBSQT010000113.1:0-6474 GCA_038243775.1 Actinomycetales bacterium
CGCCACCCAGCTGCATTCGTTGTTCTACGTGCATACGAAGTAACGTTGAAGTGTGTTAAAAACCGCCGTCAAGCCCAAATGGATAGCCGCACTGGTGTTTGCGCTGGCTGTTGCCGCCGTCCTCGTCCTGCTCAGCCAGTGGCAATTGTCCCGATCCCTGGAGAAGGATGTGGCCCCTCCGTCGGTGACGGAAAAAGTTCAGCCACTTCTGGACACCCTCCGGCCCGGCGAGCCGATGCTCGGGAAGGCGGAGGGTCAGCTTGTCACCGCGAACGGCCACTTTGACAGCACAAAACAGATTTTGGTGCATTCCCGCCTGCAGGACGAGAAGGTTGGCTACTGGGTTGTCACAGCCTTTGTTGTTGACGGTGCGCCTGCTGTTGAAGGGGTGGCAGCCACCAAGGAAATTGTCATTCCCGTGGCCCGCGGGTGGATTTCAGACGCGGAAAATGTGCCGGCCCCACCCGCGGGAAAAATTTCCCTGGACGGCCGCCTGCTCAACTCCGAGGGGCCCGAAGTGGCGCCCAAGCTGCCCGCAGGACAAATCCAGGCGCTCTCGTCCGCCGAACTGACCAACATCTGGTCCGTGACCACGTATGCTGCCTTCATCGTTTCGCACAGCGAAATGCTGGACGGGCAAAACGTGGGTGCCGCGGCGTCGAACGGTGACTTGACGCCCATTACGGTGACAGCCACCGACCAAAACAGCAAGGTCAACTGGCTCAATATCTTCTACGCCATCGAGTGGGTGGTGTTCGCCGGCTTCGCCCTGTTCCTGTGGTGGCGCCTGGTGGCAGATGACTACCGGCGCGAACGTGACGAATTTTTTGACATTGATCATGGGAACGACGACGACAGCGACGACGTTGAAGCTGATGGACCCAGCGCATTACCCGAAGAATCGACTGAGGAGCACCGGCCGTGAGCGAGCCAACGAACACAGAATCAACACCTACCGCACCAAAAACAGCGGCCAAGCCTGCCGTGAAGGCGGCACCGAAGCGCCGCTTTGGCGGAACCCCGGCCCAGATCCACACGGCGCTGACGTTCTACAAGTACCTGGCCTACGCAACCGGCGTCATGCTGCTGTTGCTGGTCATTGAACTGATTTTCCGTTACGCCTTGGGCAGCGTCTTGGTGGCGGGCGGGACCGACACCACCGGGGCCGCGCACGGCCTGGGCCTGGTCAGCATCACCGGCGGCGTCATGCCCATCACCGGCGGCGTGAACCTCTCAACCATGGTCCTGATCATCCACGGCTGGATGTACGTGATCTACCTGATTGCCGACTTCCGCCTCTGGACGCTCATGCGCTGGCCGTTCGGGAAGCTGGTGCTCATCGCCTTGGGCGGCGTTGTTCCCTTCCTCTCGTTCATCGTCGAGGGCAAGGTGCACAAGGAAGTCCTGGCGGAAGTGGCCGCCAACCCGAAGGCCGCCAAGCGCTACTAAGCCGCGGCCGACGTCGTCCCTCCCCTCCCAGCACATCCCCACCTTTTGGACGGGCTGGGATGGGTGAGGTGCTGGTCACTCCACGGGCGGGTAGGGAGCGGGAGGCCACCCATGTGGGTTAAGATTGTTGGGTGACTACTCCCGCTAAGGCCCAGACTTCCCAGAAGCCCGTCCTGGTTGTGGATTACGGTGCCCAGTACGCCCAGTTGATTGCGCGCCGTGTGCGTGAGGCCAATGTGTACTCGGAGATCGTGCCGCATACCTATACAACTGCGCAGTTGCTGGCTAAAAACCCAGCTGCCATCATCCTCTCCGGTGGACCATCAAGCGTCTACTCAGAGGGCGCGCCCAACGTCGGCGCAGACCTTTTCGAGGCCGGCATCCCGGTCCTCGGCATTTGCTACGGCTTCCAGGCCATGGCCGCCGCCCTGGGCGGAACCGTCGCCGAAACAGGCCAGCGCGAATACGGTGCCACAGGCGTTACCCTGGTCGGTGAAAGCCGCTCCATCCTCTCCTCAACCCCGGCAAGCCAAAACGCCTGGATGAGCCACGGTGACAGCGTGCAGCAGGCCCCCGAGGGCTTCGACGTGCTGGCATCCTCACCCGGTGCACCTGTCGCGGCGTTCGCCAACGAGGAAAAGTGCCTCTTCGGTGTCCAGTGGCACCCGGAAGTCAAGCACTCCGAGTTCGGCCAGCAGGTGCTGGAGAACTTCCTGTTCAACGGCGCCAAGCTGGAAAAGAACTGGACCGCCACCAGCATCCTGGACGAACAGGTTGAACTCATCCGCAACCAGGTCGGCGACGCCAAGGTCATCTGCGGCCTGTCCGGCGGCGTCGACTCCGCGGTTGCCGCCGCCCTGGTTCAGCGCGCGGTGGGCGACCAGCTCACCTGCGTGTTCGTCAACCACGGCCTGCTCCGCGCCGGCGAGGCCGAACAGGTTGAACTCGACTTCGTGGCCTCCACAGGCGCCAAGCTGTACGTTGCCAACGAGCAGGACCGCTTCCTGAACGCCCTTGCCGGTGTCTCCGACCCGGAAACCAAGCGCAAGATCATCGGCCGCGAATTCATCCGCGCCTTCGAGGAAGCCGAGCGTGCCATCATGGCCGAGGCGGCCTCCGAGGGTGAAGAGATCAAGTTCCTGGTCCAGGGCACCCTGTACCCCGACGTCGTCGAATCCGGCGGCGGCGAAGGTGCGGCCAACATCAAGAGCCACCATAACGTTGGCGGGCTGCCCGAGGACCTGCGCTTCGAGCTCGTTGAGCCGCTGCGGGCCCTGTTCAAGGACGAGGTCCGTGCCGTCGGTGCCGAGCTTGGCCTGCCGGCCGAGATCGTCGGCCGCCAGCCGTTCCCCGGCCCCGGCCTGGGCATCCGCATCGTCGGCGAAATCACCGGCGAACGCCTGGAACTGCTCCGCAAGGCAGACGCCATCGCCCGCGCCGAACTCACAGCAGCCGGCCTGGACAACGAAGTATGGCAGATGCCTGTCGTGCTGTTGGCTGATGTCCGCAGCGTCGGCGTGATGGGCGACGGCCGTACCTACGGCCACCCGATCGTGCTCCGTCCGGTGTCCTCCGAGGATGCCATGACGGCGGACTGGTCACGCCTGCCCTACGACTTGCTGGCCAGGATTTCCAATCGAATCACCAATGAGGTGGACGGCGTCAACCGGGTGGTCCTGGACGTCACATCCAAGCCGCCGGGAACCATCGAGTGGGAGTAATCCCGCGGCAGGTCCGCTGGAGGGCACTTTAAGCTGTGAAATCCGGCTCAATTTGATGTCCTCCAGTGTGCCGAACCGGCATAAGCAGGCTCCGAGCGATAGCCTGAATGACATGTCAGTATGGTCAAGATCGTTCCGCTCAAGTGCAGAGAAGAAGGCACCCGTGTCCGAAGTTGCAGGTCCCAACGAGGACTCGCTGGAGCTCCAAACCTGGCTTGCTGGATTGGATTCCTATGCCGGCTCCGACACGGCACTTTCCTTTGTGAAAACTGAGCACGGCAGTATCGATCTAACCCATGCCCACCCTTCAGGGCTGGCGCAACTTCTGGCAGGCCGCAAGACCCGGCTCTCCACGCTGGTTCGGGAACCCGAGCACTACGCCCACGCAAAAAGAGCTGCGGCGGCCTTGCGTGCCAAGATTTTTGAACTGAGCACCGACCGCGGCATCGACGTCGGCTACCTCGGTGCCGGAATGGTCCGCTGGTCAGTGGTGGGGGAACAAAACAGCGGCGACATCTGCGCACCCGTGCTGCTGGCCGCCGTCGCACTGACGGTGCGTCCCGGCCAGGACGACTATGAACTCCAGCTGATGGAGCAGGCACATGTAAACCCGGCCCTGGTCAAGCACCTGGCCCGGCATGCCAACATCCACCTTGACGCAGTGTCCCTCGGGCGGTTGGCGTACAGCACGGCACGCTTCGATCCGACGCCGGTGCTGGAGCGGGTCCGCACGCTGCTTGCGCCCATTTTTGAGGCAACCGTGGACCACGAACTGGTGGTGTCCACCTTCGGTTTCCTCGCCGACAACCTCAGCGACCCAACTCTTCTGGCTGGCAGCAAACTGCTCGAACAGCTGCAACAGCACAGCGGCGACGATGTGCTGCCGGTCGAGCTGGAACCCGACTTCGCCCGCTTTGCCGCCCTCGATGAGCGCCACCCCAAGGACGAAATTTTTGTCCGCGACGCTGATCCCCAGCAGCAGTATGTGCTGGATCTGATCCGTGCCGGTGAGTCGGTGCTGGTCTCAACCCCGCCGGGAACCGGCCAGACACAGACGGCCATCAACGCCATCGCCCAACTGGTTCATGACGGCAAAAACGTCCTTGTGGTGGGCGAGAGGCGCGGCACACTCAACGAGCTCGCACAGATTTTTACCGACCACAATTTGGATTCCCTGCTGTTGCAACTCAGCGCCAGCACCGGACCACAGCAGGTCAAGTCCCAGCTCGTTCGGGCCATTACCCGCAACGAGAAAGCCACCGAACCCAAGCTGGGGAGCCTGCACGAGACCCTGGTTGACCACCGGCACCAGCTCGTTGACCACGTTGCCAGCCTGCACAATGTCCGCGAACGCTGGGGTTGCTCGCCCTACCAGGCCATGCAGTCCCTTGCGGAGCTGACCTCCATTCACCCGGCGCCCTCCACCACGGTCCGGCTCAAGCGCAGCGTTCTTGACAGCATCCGTGACCGCGAAGACCTCACCGACCGGATCCAGCGTGCCGCAAGCCTTGGAGCTTTCAGCAAGGCTGCCATCAGCAGCGCGTGGCACGGCGCGCGCATGGTCACCCGCAAGGAAACCGAAGCCGCTTACGCATTGGCGGAAACGCTTTATGAGCAGGTGCCGGGATTCGCTGCGAAAATGCGTGAAGTTGCCGAATTCGGGCAGATCCGCCAAGGCAACTCGTTCGCCGAATGGGGCCGGCAGCTGGACATGCTCGTTGCCATCCGGGAAAGCCTGGACAAGTTCAACGCCGACATCTTCGACTGGCCCACCGAGGAAATGATTGCCGCCACGGCAACATCCGCCTGGCGCCGCGAACGGGGGGTGGAGATGCCTGCCCTGCAGCGTGCCCGCTTCCGCCGCAACGCCAAGGACCTGGTCCGTCCCGGTGTGCACATCTCCGACCTGCACGCCTCGCTGCTGCTGGTCAACGCACAAAGCGCCCAGTGGGCTGAAGCCGCAACAAGCAAGCGACACCCCACCGTGCCCTCGGGCCTGGCGGACTTGAACCGAACCTACGCCAACCTGCGCAAGAAGCTGGTTTCCCTTGGTGCGGTTCTGGAGCGGACCGTCGACGGCGGCGACCTCCTGAACTTCAACGCCGGCGAACTCGTGGGCCGGCTCGAGGCGCTGGTGGCTTCCAAGGACTCCCTGGAGCACCTGCCGGAGCGGACGCTGCTGCTGGAAGGCATGCAGGAACAGGGACTCGGCGAATTGCTCGACGACCTTGGGCGCCGCGAAGTGCCGGCTGAGCAGACCGGTGCCGAGCTTGAACTGGCCTGGTGGCAGTCCGCGCTGGAGGCCATGATCAGCGGTGATGAGTACCTTGCCATGTCCGACGGCGACAACCTGCGCCGTCTGGAAGCCGAGTTCCGTTTGGCGGACCAGGCACATGTTGCTTCCGGTCCGGGGCGGATTCGCTGGGCCCTGGCGCAGAAATGGGCGAAGGTGATCGCCGGCGCGAATCGCCAGGGTGAGATACTCCGCAATGTCCTGACGGACGGGCGGGTTTCCCTTGCTGCCTTGATTGCGCAAGCGCCGGACCTTCTGCACAACCTGGCCCCGGTGTTTGTACTCAGCCCGCTGGCTGTGCCTTCGGCAATTCCCGACGGGTACCGCTTCGACGCCCTGATCATTCTGGATGCCGAGTCCACCTCGCTGCAATCGGCACTTCCTGCCCTCGCCCGTGCCGACCAGGTCATTGCCTTTGGCGACGAACAAACCGCCAGCCCCAGAAGCTTCTCCGTCGCAGTCACGGAGCCAGGGGCTCCGGCGGCGGCGGGGTCGCACCCACTGGAGAGCGTGTTCGGCTCGCTTTCACGCATTCTTCCGCGGCACCGGCTGACGGTCTCCTACCGTGCGGTTGATGAGGACTTGATTCGCCAACTCAGCAGTGGCTTCTATGACTCGCAGCTGGAGCGCCTCCCCGACGGCCGGGCACTGATCGGCCTGGAACGGGCACTCACGGTTGACTACCTGCCCGACGGCAAGGGGCTGCCCGGCACCGGTGACGGTGGCGTGGAATCAGTGGTTGCCGAGGTCAATCGTGTCGTCGACCTGGTGTTTGAACATGCCCGGGTCCGTCCCCGCGAATCCCTGGCCATCATCACAGCCAGTGACCGTCACGCTGTCCGGCTGGCTCAGGCCATCCGCCTGCAGATGGCGAACCATCCGTTGCTGGCCGAGTTCTTCGCCTCCGGACCGGAATCGTTCCGCGTAGTCACGGTGGACCGTGCCGCCGGACTGGTCCGTGACAGGGTGATCTTCTCCCTGGGCTACGGGCGCACCCCACACGGCCGCGCC
>JBBSQT010000114.1:0-6458 GCA_038243775.1 Actinomycetales bacterium
GTGGTTGAAAACATGGTGATGGAACCGGGGTTGGGGGTGTAGTCCACGTCTAATGCTCCTTGAAAACTATTGGATTGCTGCTCTGCTCTCGACAACGCTACCGGGTGGGGTGCATATTCCTTATTCTGTGCAACCATGGATTTCATGTGCGGACGCTATGTGATGGCAAGGGCTGTGGGCGACCTGGTCGCCGAACTGGAAGCCGAGGCCGATGCCTCGCTGGAGCTGAGGGCCTCCTGGAACGTTGCCCCCACCACCGATGTGCCCATTGTGCTTGAACGGCTCATCGACGGGACGCTGCACCGCCAGGTCCATGTGGCCAAGTGGGGGCTGGTGCCCGGCTGGGCGAAGGACCCCGCAGTGGGTGTGCGCGCCTTCAACGCCCGCAGCGAGACTGTGCTGGAAAAACCCACGTTCCGGGCCGCCATGAAGTCAAAGCGCTGCGGCGTCCCCGTCCAGGGCTATTTCGAATGGAGGAAGTCCGCCGACGGCAAGAGCAAGCAGCCGTATTTCGTGCACAGCACGGACGGGACGCTCATCACCTTTGCCGGGCTGTATGAGTGGTGGAAGGACCCGGCCAAGGAACATGGTGCCGCGGACCAGTGGCTGCTCTCCTGCACCATCCTGACCATGGCTTCCCCGCCCGACGGCGAACTGGCGGCGCTGCACGACCGCCTCCCCGTGCCGCTGGGCCGGGAAGGCCTGTCCGAATGGCTGGACCCGGAAAATCAGGCGCCCGCACCGCTGCTGGACACGGCGCTTGCCGAGGCGTGGGAGTTGGCGGGCCAATGGGTGCTGGACCCGGTCTCGCCCGCCGTGGGCAATGTGCGCAGCAACGGCCCCGAACTCATCGAGGCCATCACGCTCTAAACTCACGCTGTAAGGTGCCGGACGCGGGCCTACTCAGACGGTGACGTGCCCGGCGTCGTCCACGGACCAGGTGGGATTGTAGGCGACCTCCCACTGGAAGCCGTCCGGGTCGGCAAAATATCCGCTGTAGCCGCCCAAGTCCTGCTGCACTGCAGGATGTGCGACGGCGGCACCCGCCTCCCGTGCCTGGGCCAGGACCGCGTCAACCTCAGCCACGCTGCGAACGTTGTGGCTCAGCGTGACGGGAGGGACGCCGTCGGAGGGGGCAATGCCAAGCTCGGCAGCCATGGCCGTCCGATCCCAGAGGGACAGGATGAGCCCGTGGTTGAGTTGGAGGAAAATGACCTGGCCGGGCACCTCATGGCGGGCACGCCAGCCAAGCCTGGTGAGGTAAAAATCACGCGAACGGGCAACGTCTTGGACCCCGAGGGATATAAAGCTCAGCCGCTGCTCCACGATTTTAGTCCTCGTCGTCGCCGGACTCGGGGGACCAGCGGTGGAAGTCCAGGGACAGGTAGAGTGCCAGGGCAGCGGAGTTGGTTGCCTCCACACGCAGGGCGACGTCCCTGTGTCCTTCATTGAACAGGGTGTCCAAGGTGGCCAGGACCAGATCCTCGGCCAGGCCCCGGCGGCGGTGCTCACGGTCCGTAATCAATTCAATGATGAACGGGGCATCCGGGGCGTCGTCCCCGAGCTCGCGTTCGACAACCAGCACTGCGGCGACGATCTTGCCGCTGTCATCCAGGGCAACGTGGGAGGCCTCGGGCAGGAACACTCCATACTTGCCGTGCATGGCGCCCTGGATGGCGGCGATGGCGGCTTCCACCGAGTCGCCCGCCATGCCGGCGTCGTAAGCGGTGAAATAAAGTTCGCCCAGTCGTGGAAGGTCGGTCGTCTGCACCGTGCGGGAGACAATTTTGGGCTCCCGTTCCAATGGAGTGGTTTTGGCGATGAGGGTGACCATGTCAGTCATGGAACGCTCCTTAAAAAATGGTGGTGGGCCAGCGGTTTGGCTAGGCCAAAGGCCATAAGCCCATGCTAGCGCCTGTTGCGTTCCTCAGATATCTGGATAGCGCCTTCGATACCGGATTGGTGCCGGGCCGTGCGTTGCTTCCGGGCATTGCTTCCAAGATGGCGGTTACTTCCGAAGGAAAATGAGCGTACACTGAAAAACAATAGAACATACGTTCTAATACAAACTGTTCGTCGTGAATGCGGATGGCGGTTGCAGGGATTCGGCCAACGGTGACAGCCGCGCCATCCGTGCGCCTGCCGGAAGGGGAGTGCTTGCATGAGCACCTTTACCGATGCCGTGGACGTGGTGTCCTCGGAGCAGGGGATCCCGTTGCAATTGTTGTGGCGCGGGGTCCTGTACGAGGTGGCCCCGCACCCGCTGTGTTGGTATGAACGGCGGCCCTGGTGGAACAACGAAGCACGCCTGCCCCCGGGAGCGGGAGCGGGTGCGGTGGACACCCAGATCTGGCGGCTGGCACTGCAGGCGGCGGGCGCTGCCGACAGCTTCACCCTTGATGTTGTCCATTACCGGCCGGGCGGACGTTGGCGGGTCATCAAAATTTATGAGGCAGTGGATCAGGCGGTTGCTGCGGAGCCGTGGCGGGAGGAAGGCGATGCGTAACTTTGTTCATTTGCATAGTTCTTCGGCCTTTAGCGCCCATTATGGCGTGTCATGGCCGCAAGAGCTCGTGCAGTGTGCCGCGGCGGACGGTGACGCGCTGGCCATCACGGACAGGGACGGCCTCTACGGGGCCGTTAAACATGTTAAGGCCTGCCTGGTGGCCGGCATCGACCCCATTGTTGGTGTTGACCTGGCTGTCCTGGAGGAAGGTCCCCATGGCTTGGAAGCCGCCGGCCGGGTGGTGATCCTTGCCCACGGAGGTTCATTCCTGGCCCCGGGGGCCGGCTATGCGGCCCTGTGCAGGATCATTTCAACGGCCCATGCGCACCCGAAAAACGTTGTTGGACTCACGCTGGAGCAACTGGCTGCAGGAGTGCTTGACCCGGACAGCGGCAGGCCGGCCCTGACCGTCCTGCTGGGACCTTCCTCCCCCGTGGGCAGGGCGCTGGCCGGGCGCAAGTATTTGCTGCCGCGGACAAAATTCGCGCAGTGGCGCAACATCCTGCCCGTTGGATCGCTGGCGGTGGAGATTGTCAGCCACCTGAGCACGCCCGGCGCGGCCATGAGCACCACCCATGCCGTGCGGATGCTGAAACTGGCGCAGGAATTCGATGTCCCGGCCGTGTTGAGCAACGCCGCCCGGTACAGCCGGGAAGAGGATGCCCCCACCGCCGATGTCCTGGATGCCGCCCGCAACATTGCCCCACTGAGCCAGCTCAATGACCTGCAGCCCACGGGCCAGGCCTGGCTTAAAAGCGCTGCCGGGATGGCCGCGGTGGCGCAGGAAATTGTGTACCAAAGCGGCTATGGGAGTGCCGAACTTTCCCAGTTGTGGGCCAACACTGCCCAATTGGCTGACAAGTGCAGGCTGGACCCGGGGGCGGACTTGGGCTGGAAAACCCCCAAAACCCCTGAAGCGCAGGTGCTCGGCCTGTCCCGGCCCGCAGCCGTGGAACTGCGCCACCGCACCGAGGCCGGGCTGAACCAACGCTTTGCCGGGCTCCGGGAACAAAAGCTGGAAGATGTCCGCAACCGGCTCGAGACGGAACTGGCCACCATTGCCCGGCTGGGGTTCGACACCTATTTCCTGACCGTGGCGGAAGTCTCGGAAATGATCCGCACCATGGGGGTGCGACGGGCAGCGCGGGGTTCCGGGGCGTCGTCGCTGGTCAACTACCTGCTGGGCATCAGCGCCGTGGACCCCATCGCCAACGACCTCCTCTTTGAACGCTTTCTCTCCAATGACAGGGCCACGCTGCCGGACATCGACCTGGACGTGGAAAGCGCGCAGCGCCACAACGTGTACAGGCGCATCTTTGAGCGTTTTGGCGCCCACCGGGTCACCCTGATGAGCATGCAAAACAGCTACCGTGCACGGGGCGCCGTCAGGGATGCCGGCCTGGCGCTTGGCATGGAGAAGGGACGGATCGACCAGATCGCCAAGCAGCTGTGGCGTTTCCCTGCGGGTTCGTTCAGGGAGGCGTTGGAGGAAAAGCCGGAACTGCGGGAGTTTGCCGCCGAAATCCAGCAGTCACGTGCCGCACGGAACGGAGGTGCCCGGAACGGAGGTGCCCGGGGCGGCGGCACGCAGCTGGATCTGCTGGTGGACCTGACCGAACGGTTGGACAGCCTGCCCCGGCACATTTCCATGCACCCGTGCGGGGTGATCCTGGGGGATTCCTCCCTGCTGGACCGCACGCCCGTCCAGCCCAGCGGCATGGGGCTGCCCATGAGCCAGTTCGACAAGCACGACATGGACGCCATGGGCATGCTCAAACTCGATGTGCTCGGGGTGCGCATGCAAAGTGCCATGGCCTACGCGGTGCGTGAGGTGGTTCGGTTGCACCCCTCCAGGGACGCCGTTGCGGCCGACGGCGGCCATGCGGCGGACGCACCGTTCATTGCCGATGACGGGGGCATTGACCTTGACGCCGTCCCGCTCGACGACGAACCCACCTTTGAGCTGATCCGCAGCACCCACACGCTGGGCTGCTTCCAGATCGAGTCCCCGGGCCAGCGTGAGCTGGTGGGCAAGATGGCCCCAACGCAGTTCAGCGACCTGGTCATTGACATCTCCTTGTTCCGGCCCGGGCCCATGCAGTCGAACATGGTCAAACCCTTCCTGGAAAGCCGGGCAGGGTTCGCCCGGCCGCACTACGCCCATCCCGACCTCATCCCGGCACTGGAGGAGACCCACGGGGTGACGGTTTTTCATGAGCAGGTGCTGCGGACGTTCCACATCATGAGCGGGTGCACCCTGGCCCGGGCCGACGAATTCCGGCGCGGGCTGGGGAACCCCGACGTCGAACCAGCCGTGGAGGACTGGTTCAGGAAGAAA
The DNA here is from genome assembly GCA_038243775.1 of Actinomycetales bacterium. Lineage (GTDB taxonomy): Bacteria > Actinomycetota > Actinomycetes > Actinomycetales > Micrococcaceae > Specibacter. Next base: position 4,845 of record JBBSQT010000114.1, read on the forward strand.
TCAGCCGCCAGGGGCTACAGCTCCGCCGTCATCGAGGAGGTGTGGGGCACGCTGGCCGCTTTCGGCAGCTTCGGCTTTTGCAAGGCGCACGGGGCGGCCTTCGCCGTGCCCACCTACCAGTCGGCCTGGCTCAAGGCCCACCATCCGGCGGAATTCCTGACCGGGTTGTGGGAACACGACCCCGGCATGTACCCGCGGCGGCTGCTGGTGGCCGAAGCCCGGCGCCTGGGCATCCCCATCCTGCCCCTGGACATCAACGCCAGCTCCGGCGAGTACCGGGCCGAGCGCACCGAAGAAGGGGTGACGGGAATCCGGCTGAGCCTGGCCGGGGTGTACGGACTGTCCGGGACGGAGCTCAAACGCATCCTGGCAGCCCAGCCCTTCACCGCCCTGGCCGATCTGCGGGACAGGGCACGGCTGAGCCGGCCCACCCTGAAACGCCTGGCCCAGCTCGGCGCACTGGACTCACTGCACCGGCAGGCAAAGCAGCTGAGCGGGAACACGGCAAACCGTGCCGACCTGGTGGCCCACGTCAACAGCCTGCCCGCCCACAAGGCCAACAAACGCAACGACCCCATTGCCGGACAGCTCGCCCTGCCCATGGAGGACGTGGAACTGGGTGCGCTCGCTGCCGGGCGTCCGGAGCCGAGCATGGCCGAGACAGTGCGCACCGAACTGGACCTGCTCTCCCTTGACGTCAGCGACCACCTCATGGGCAGCTACGCGCCGGTGCTGGACCGGCTTGGCGTGAGCCGGGCCAAGGATCTGCTGGGGCTGCGCAACAACAGCGAAGTCCTGGTGGCCGGGGTGCGGATTGCCACCCAGACCCCGCCCATGCGCAGCGGCAAACGGGTGGTGTTCATCAGTGTCGACGACGGCACCGGCTGTGTTGATGCCACCTTCTTCACGGAGGCGCAGGAAAAGTCCGGGCCACTGCTCTTTGGCACCCGCTTGTTGCTGATCCGGGGACTGACCCGGCGCACGGGCCCGCGCGGGATGACGGTGCAGGCGCTGGAGGCCTGGGACCTGCAGGACACCGCCGCGCTGCCGGTGCCCGCTGTGCTGGCAATGCGCTGAATGTTCGCCGGCGCCCCGCCCGCGCGCAGGTGCCGCCCGTGTTGGTCGGTGCGGCGGCGAACCGATACCATCGAAGAGGCTCACAGCAACCCCCGTATGTTGCTTGGACAAGGAGCCGCACAGGACAATACAAGGAGTTAACGTGCCAGTGGATTCACACATCACCCTCAAGGTCGACGGCGAGCCGACTGAGGTGGCCACCGGCACCACAGGTGCAGAGCTGTTCTTTGAACGCCGCGACGTCGTCGTCATGCGCGTGGACGGCACCCTGAAGGACCTGAGCGCCGAACTGGCCGAGGGCGCCTCCGTGGAAGCCGTCACGATTGATTCACCCGACGGACTGGACGTGCTGCGCCACTCCACTGCCCACGTCATGGCCCAGGCCGTACAGGCGCTGCGCCCCGACGCCAAGCTTGGCATCGGCCCCTACATCACCGACGGCTTCTACTTTGACTTCGACGTCGCCGAGCCCTTCACCCCCGAAGACCTGAAGACGCTTGAGAAGATGATGCTCAAGATCGTCAACGCGAACCAAAA
>JBBSQT010000115.1:0-6448 GCA_038243775.1 Actinomycetales bacterium
AGCAACGGACTCGGTGGCGTCCTCATGCAGGATCAGGGCGAGGTCCGCGGCGGCGATCTGTTCGCAGACCCCTGCCGTACCCACAAGGTCACCCACGGTGGGCACGGCTGAGCGCCGGGCCTGCTTGGCAGCGGCTGACACGACCTGGCGCCATTTCTCCGCGCCCTTCGCCACCTTGTCCATCTTCCACCGCACAATGGAGCGTTCCGCCTGCCACGGTACGACGCTGTCAATGCCCAGTTCGGTGGCCATTTCAATGGCCAGCTCGTCCCGGTCACCCTTGGCCAGTGCCTGGATCAGGGTGAAGGTGATGGCCGGCGCGGCCGGCTGCACCACAGTCTCAATGCGCACCGTCAACACACCCTTTTCGGCGTTGCTGACGGTACAGACCAGACGCAGCCCGGCGCCGTCGCACACGTCAACCGGCTCCCCGGGGGCGAGCCGCTTGACGGTGGTGGCATGGCGCCCCTCCGCCCCGGCGAGGGTGAAGTGGTCACCGGCGGCGAGCCTGGCGAGCTGTTCGGGGGCGCCGTAAAAGACAGGGTTGCTCATGGTGGCTAGAGGTTGCCGAACTTGTCCCGCAGTTTGGCGAACATGCCACCGCTGGAGACGAGCTTGCCCTCGCTGTAGCTTTCCCCGCGCAAAGCGGCGAGTTGCTTCAGGAGCGCTTCCTGCTCGGCGTCGGGCTTGGTGGGGGTCTCAACGTGGATGTGGACCTTCAGGTCGCCACGGCCAAATCCGCGCAGGTGGGTGACGCCGAGGCTGCGCAGGTTGATGACTTCCCCGGACTGGGTCCCGGATTTGATGCTGATGGGCTGGTCGCCGTCGAAGGTGTCAAAAATCAGCTCGGTGCCCAGGGCTGCGGCGGTCATGGGGACGCTGAGGGTGGCGTGCAGGTCGTCGCCTTCGCGCATGAAGGCGGGGTCGTTGTTGACCTTCATTTCCACGTAGAGGTCGCCGGCCGGACCGCCGGCGGGGCCGGCCTCGCCCTGCCCGGTCAGCTGGATGCGTGTGCCGGTGCTCACGCCGGCGGGAACCTTGATGGTCAGGGTGCGGCGGTGGCGGATGCGGCCTTCGCCCATGCACTCGTTGCAGGGGTCCACGATCATGGTGCCAAAGCCCTGGCAGGAGTTGCAGGTGGCCATGGTCATGACGTTGCCCAAAATGGAGCGCATGGGCCGCTGGATCTGCCCGCTGCCGTGGCAGATGTCACAGGTGGTGGGATGTGTGCCGTTGCGGCAGCAGCTGCCCTCACACGTGGGGCAGGTGACGGCGGTGTCGATTTCGAGCTTCTTGTTCACACCGAAGACGGCCTCACGCAATTCCACGCGAACACTGATGAGTGCATCCTGGCCGCGGCGGGTGCGCGAGGCCGGGCCGCGGCCGCCACCGCCGCCTCCCCCGCCACCGCCGAAGAAGGTTTCAAAGATGTCCTGGAACGCGAACCCTTCGCCGCCGAACCCCGCCCCGGCGCCGGCACCGTTGTCGTTGCCGTTCTCGTTGCCGGTGGTGTCATAAATCCGGCGTTTTTGCGGGTCTGCGAGCACTTCGTAGGCGTGCGTGACGGCCTTGAAGCGGTCTTGCGCATCGGAGGCGTCGTTGACGTCGGGGTGAAGTTTTCGCGCGAGCTTGCGGTATGCCTTCTTGATTTCCTCGGGCGTCGCGTCACGGGAGACGCCCAGTGCGTCGTAATGGTTGCTCAAAATGTTGCTCTCTTTGATTTGGAAACGGTGGCCGCTTTAGCCGGCCAAAATTCTCGACAGGTACTGTGCAACTGCTCGCACGCTTGACATGGTGTTGGGGTAGTCCATGCGGGTGGGGCCCACCACACCGAGCTTGGCGCGTTCGCCGGGGCCGTAGCTGCTCGCCACAACCGACGCCTCCGCGAGGGAGTCGTGCGGGTTTTCCCGACCGATGACCACGGCCATGCCCAATGAATCCTGTGCCATGGCTTCGAGCAGGCGCAACAGCACCACCTGCTCCTCCAAGGCGTCAAGGACCGGGCCGATGCTCAGCGGAAAATCATTGTTGGAACGGGCCAGATTGGCAGTTCCCGCCATGACGATCCTGTCCTCGCGGGCGTGCCGGGACAACAGGGCCAGGCCATGGGCCAACCGGAGCGCCGCGTCTTGTTCGGTGGCGGGCACGCTTGCGGGGACCAGCACGACGGCGTTGGGCAGCTGGGCCACCGTCATTCCGTGCAGTGCTGCCAGAAAGACGTGGCGCAGGCCGGCAAGTGCTGCGTCATCCATGCCCATCCCGACGTCGATCACGCTCTGCTCCACCTTGCCCGAGGCCAGGATCAACAAGACCAAGACCTGGGAGCCGGCGAGGGAGACGAATTCGATGTGGCGGACGGTGGCATCACCCGAGCGCGGATACTGGACCACTGCGACCTGGTTCGTCAGCTGGGCCAGCGTGCGCACCGTACGCTCCAAGACATCGTCCAAATCCGTGGAGCCGTCAAGGAGCACCGAGATGGCGCGGCGTTCAGCCGCGGACAACGGCTTGACGCTGGAGAGCTGGTCCACAAAAAGCCGGTAGCCCTTGTCCGTGGGGATCCGACCGGAACTGGTGTGGGGGGCCACAATGAGCCCCTCTTCTTCCAATGCGGCCATGTCATTGCGGATGGTGGCGCTGGAGACACCCAGCTGGTGTCGTTCAACAAGGGCCTTGGAGCCGACCGGTTCACGGGTGTGCACATAGTCTTCCACTATGGCCCGAAGGACTTCCAACTTCCTCGGTTCACTCATGCCGGCACCTCCTGTTCAATGGCACGCAAATTGCTCTGGATGCACAACACCCGTTGGCACTCTACCCAATCAAGTGCCAAGTCTAATACTTTTTCCCCGGACCCTCACGGTGCCGCCACGGGCGGTGCCACCGCGTGGAGCGGCGCCGCACCGGATAGCATGGGTTTTCACGTTGCAGCGTTCGCCCAGAGCGTTGCTCCGACGGCGAAGAGGCAGGTTTTTAATCAGTGCAATACAACCAGTGGGGCCCCCAGGATCTCAGCGCACCGGCTGCCCGTGTGCTGCCCAAAGTGGAGGCCCGCGCCGGACTCGTCGTGGAGGACGTGGAGACCGGGTGGGTCGGGGCCGTTGTGCGTCTGGAAAAATCCGGCGGCATGCACATTGTCGAACTCGCCGACCGGCGCGAGAAGATCCGCGCCTTCCCCCTTGGCTTTGGTTTCCTTCTGGAAGGGGAACCCGTGGAGCTGATCGCCCCTGTTGTGAGTGCGCCGGTGCAGAAGCTGCGCACGGCGTCGGGCTCGGTCAGGGTCTCCAACACCCGCGCCAAGGTGGCCAAGGCCAGCCGCATCTGGGTTGAAGGCAAGCACGACGCCGAACTGGTCGAGAAGGTGTGGGGCGACGATCTGCGGGTGGAAGGAATTGTGGTTGAGCCGCTGCGCGGGATCGATGACCTTAATGCCGCCGTCGCCGCCTTTGGCCCGGGCCCCAACCGGCGCCTGGGTATTTTGGTTGACCACCTGATGCCGGGTTCCAAGGAAACACGCATTGTGAGCAAGCTCATGGCCATGCCCGGAGTGCGGGCTAACGTGCTGGTGGTGGGCCACCCCTATGTTGACGTCTGGCAGGCCATCAAACCCGGCACCCTCAGCATCCCCGCATGGCCCGTGGTGCCGCGAACCATGGAGTGGAAGCTGGGAATACTCAAGGCTTTCGGCTGGCCCCACACCACGGCGGAGGATGTTGGGCTCGGCTGGCAGCGGCTGCTTTCACGCGTCAACTCCTACGCGGATCTGGAACCGTCCCTGCTGGGCAGGGTCGAGGAAGTCATCGACTTCCTCACAGCACCAGTATCCTAGAGACTGTGGCTGCTCGAATCTGTGGCCACACGATCTTTTTTGCAGCTTGTTGAAAGGCCTGTCATCGTGAGTCATCCGGCTACCCAGACCAATGGTGCACCCCAACCGCCGCTCACCCCGTCAGAAGACAACCAGTGGGCTTTCCTGTCCCACTGCGGAGGAATCCTTGGCTGCATTCCAGCATTCCTGATCCGCCGCTATGTTGCACCTCGCGGCAGATTTACCGCACAGGAGTCGCTCGAGGCCCTCAATTTCACCCTGCCGCCCACCATTGTTGCGGCCGCGCTGAACGTGCTGGCGCTGATCTTCGTCTTTTTCAGCCCGCAGGTGGCGACCGTTTTTTCCATGCTGGCACTTCTGGTCTGGATCTTCCTGACGCTCTTCTCCGTGATCGCCGCCATCCGCGTCAACCGCGGACAGCCCTACCGCTACGCCCTGAACCTGCGCCTCATCAGCTAGGCCCCGCGACGCTGGCGTCCACCAGGTCAGACCAGCAGGTCAGTCCAGCAGGTCAGTCCACCAGGTCAGTCCACCAGGTCAGTCCACCAGGAGGGCGCGGGTGACGGCGTCGCCGAGCAGGCGCCCCTTCAGGGTCAGCACGAGGGTTCCCGCGAACGCCTTGACGGGGTCCACGAGTTCCCGGGCAATCAGTCCGGCAACAGCCTTCCGGGCCCCCGGGGCCAGCGTGGCAATGGCCAGCCCCTCGGACAGGCGCGAGACGAGCATGATGCGTTCGAGCTCCCGCGTATCCGCATCCAGGGTTTCCCTGCCGGCGGCCGGGGATTCGCCCTTGTCGAGCCGGTTCGCGTAGGCGGTGGGGTGCTTGACGTTCCACCAGCGCACGCCGCCCATGTGGGAATGCGCGCCGGGGCCGATCCCCCACCAGTCGCCCCCGCGCCAGTAGGCCAGGTTGTGCTGGCAGGCGTCCGCCAGGGTGCGCGACCAGTTGCTGACCTCGTACCAGGACAGCCCGGATTCGGCGAAGAGTGCATCCGCCAGCTCGTATTTGGTGGCATGGTCGTCATCGTCAATGTTGGGCACTTGGCCCCGGCGGATCTGTGCCGCCAGCTTAGTGCCGTCCTCGACGATGAGCGAGTAGGCGGAAATGTGGTCGGGATCGTAGGAAAGGGCCGTGCGCACCGAGGTTTCCCAGTCGGCAATGGATTCCCCGGGCGTGCCGTAAATCAAATCGACGCTGACGTTCAGCCCCACCTCCCGCGCCCAGGCCACAGCCTGCGGAACGCGTTCGGGCCGGTGCGTCCTGTCCAGCACCTTCAGGACATGAGGGACCGCGGACTGCATGCCGAAAGAGACCCGGGTGAATCCGCCGTCGAACAATTCCTGCAGGGAATCCTTGGTGACGGAATCCGGGTTCGCCTCGGTGGTGACCTCGGCCCCCTCTTCAATCCCCCACCGGCCAACGGCAGCACCCAGGATGCGGGTGAGGTCGCCGGCGGGCAAAAGGGTGGGTGTGCCGCCGCCAAAGAACACGGTGCGCAGCTTGCGTTCCGGCATCCCTGAGGCTGTCATGGCCCGGCCCGCAAACTCCACCTCGCGCACCGCCGTGCCGGCGTAGGCGTCCTGCGAGGCGCCCCCGCCAAGCTCGGTGGCCGTGTAGGTGTTGAAGTCGCAGTAGCCGCAGCGCACGGCGCAGAATGGGATGTGTGCGTAGAGGCTGAACGTGCGCTCCTGCGCACCGACGGCAGCCTGCGCGGGCAGGATGCCGTCGGCCGGGGCCGGATCCCCGAGGGGCAAAACGCTGGGGGTCACTTCTTTGACTTGTCCTTTACCGGCTCTTCAGAGGACAGCGCGGCAATGAAGGCTTCCTGGGGAACCTCCACGCGGCCCACCATCTTCATGCGCTTCTTGCCTTCCTTCTGCTTTTCCAGCAGCTTGCGCTTGCGCGAAATATCGCCGCCGTAACACTTGGCCAGGACGTCCTTGCGAATGGCGCGGATGTTCTCGCGGGCGATGATGCGGGCACCGATGGCTGCCTGGATGGGCACCTCGAACTGCTGGCGCGGGATGAGCTCGCGCAGCTTGCCGGTCATCATCACGCCGTACGCGTACGCCTTGTCGCGGTGCGTGATGGCGCTGAATGCATCAACTTGCTCACCCTGGAGCATGATGTCGACCTTGACCAGGTCGGCAACCTGGTCGCCGTCGGCCTTCCAGTCCAGGGAGCCGTAGCCGCGGGTCTTGGACTTGAGGATGTCGAAGAAGTCGAACACAATCTCTGCCAGGGGCAGTCGGTAGCGGATCTCCACCCGGTCCTCGGAGAGGTAGTCCATGCCGCCGAGGATGCCGCGGCGGGTCTGGCACAGCTCCATGATGGCGCCGACGAATTCGGTGGGGGCCAGGATGGTTGCGGCCACCATGGGTTCGCGCACCTCGGCGATCTTGCCCGTGGGGTATTCACTGGGGTTCGTCACGTGGACGACCTTTTTGTCTTCCAGGGTGACCTCGTACTCCACGTTCGGTGCAGTGGAGATCAAATCAAGATTATGTTCGCGCTCCAGCCGCTCACGCGTGATTTCCAGGTGCAACAGGCCCAGGAAGCCGACACGGAAGCCGAAGCCCAGGGCGGCGGAAGTTTCCGGCTCGTAGACCAGTGCTGCG
>JBBSQT010000116.1:0-6436 GCA_038243775.1 Actinomycetales bacterium
ACACCATCGCACGGGTGGCTCCCATGGAACACTCCCTGTGATGGAAAAGTTCGAGCAGTGCGTTCGTTGGACTATTCGCCTTGTCCTGGAGAGCCCCTCTTGCCCCGAATTTCGGCAATCCGGAGCCTAAGGAAAATGATCGCCAGAATGAGAACCCAGACTACGAGTACGGCGAAAACGACGGTAACCAAGAAGTAGAGACCTATAAATAATCCTCCCGCTACACCAAAACTTGTCACTTGAACCCCCAGCTCTCGGTGCCACCAGCGTGGCAGAATCAATGAATAAATCGTTCACCAACCATATAGCGTGGCCGGTTGAGGCTCAGAAGAGCATGCCTTTTGGCCTCAGAAAAGCCCTGCCGGAGGCCCTGGAATTTGTCAAGCGCAACGCCTTCGCGGCACCCGAGGCCGCCTTCGACTCTGCTTTCAAGGCTCAATAAGCGTCAGGCGGCCCCCCAAGTCCGGCATCACGTCCGGCAGCACTTCCGGTAGCATGGGGCGGGCCGCTTGCCCGCTCTTCCCTTCCCAGCGTGTCGAAAGAGGTGTTTTGAATGGCAGTACCGGAGCTTTCAACAGCTAAGCCCACGCGCAGGGGAAACAACCTCGACGACGTCCGGCGAAACAACCTGGCCGTCGTTTTGAACCTGGCGCATGTCCAGGGCAGGCTTTCCCGGGCCGACGTGACCCGGGCCACCGGACTGAACAGGTCCACCATTGCCGGCCTGGTGGGCGAGCTGGTGGAACTCGGTTTGGTCGAAGAGCAGGAACCGGGCATGACCCACCACGCCGGCCGGCCCAGCCCCATCATCGTTCCCCGTGAAGACATTGTGGCCATTGCCGTCAACCCTGAAATTGATGCCGTCACGATCGGGCTTGTTTCCTTGTCCGGCCGCGTGCTCAAAAGGATCCGCTACGACACCGCCAGGGTGCCGTCGCCGGAAGAAGTCGTGAACATTGTTGGTGCGGTGGTTGCGGGGATGCGGGGCGAACTGGAGAGTTCCTTCCGCACCGTCGGTGTCGGTGTTGCTGTCCCTGGACTGGTGCGCGAGCAGGACGGCGAAGTAGTTCTTGCCCCCCACCTTGGTTGGCACAACGTGCCGCTGTCCGCAATGCTGAGCAGCGCCCTGGATCTTGCCGTGACCGTGGCCAACGATGCGTCGACCGGCCTCCTCGCCGAAAGCACCTTCGGTGCAGGCCGCGGCCGCCTGGACCACATCTACCTCAACGGCGGCGCCAGCGGCATTGGCGGCGGCATCGCCATTGACGGCAAGCCCATGACCGGCGCCAGCGGCTTTGCCGGGGAAATCGGGCATGGGCTGGTGAATTCAAACGGCAGCCTTTGCCATTGCGGGCGCCGTGGCTGCCTGGAAACCGAGGTGCGGCAGGAACCACTGATGAGCGCGCTGGGCCTGGGCAGCACGGAGACTGAAAAGCTCGACGAAGCCCTGCTCGCGCAGTTCTCCCGCCCCGAGGGACCCGATCCGGAGCTGCTGGAACTGGTCCACCGCCAGGTCGACTTCCTGTGCGAGTCGCTGTGCAGCGTGGTCAACGTCTTCAACCCGGAAGTCGTCATTCTCGGTGGATTCCTGGGCAGCCTGTACGCAACCGATCCGGAACGCCTGGAATCGGCAGTGACCTCCAAGGCCATGATCGGCCCACGGAACGACGTCCACTTCGCCCGCTCCGAACTGGGGCTGGACCTGCTTCTGGTGGGAGCTGCCCAGCAGGCCTTTGCGCCGGTCCTCGCAGACCCCGCAAGCATTGCCGAACCCTCGCAGAAAACCGGATAAGCCAGGCAGGAGCGGCGGCCCTGTGAGCGCCGCTCCTGGTCGCAACCCGGCCCGGGGCCTGGAGCCCGGCCCAACCCAACCCTGCAGCGTTACGCGGTGGCTCTTTCCTTCGCCTTGGCACCCTTCGGGATGGCCACGCCCACCGAGTCGGCGGACAGGCGCTGGGCCAGCCAGATCGGCACGATCGACACCACGATCAGCACCACGGCAACCACATTGACCACGGGCGCCTGGTTGGGGCGGAACAGGTTTTGCAGGATCCAGATGGGCAGTGTGGTGTCGCCGGCGCCAATCGTGAACGTGGTGACAATGATTTCGTCAAAGCTCAGGGCGAAGGCGAGCAGTCCGCCGGCCAGCAGCGCCGAGCGCAGCTGGGGGAAAGTGACGAGCCAAAACGTGGTGAACAGGCCCGCCCCCAGGTCCGCGGAGGCTTCCTCCAACCGCTCGTTGTTGCGCCGCAGCCGGGCAATCACGTTGTTGAAGACCGTCACCATGCAGAACGTGGCGTGGGCAATGACCACTGTCCACATGCTCAGCGGCACCCCAAGAATCGTGGTGAACATGTTGTTCAGCGCGATGCCTGTGACAATGCCGGGCAGGGCGATGGGCAGGATCACCAGCAGGTTCACCACCTCCCGGCCAAAGAACTTGTACCGCTGCAGGGCCAGGGCGAGCAGCGTCCCGAGCAGCAGCGAAATGATGGTGGAGACAACCGCCACCCACAGGGATGTGACGAGGGCTTCGCGCACGCCGACGGATTCGAAGGCCCGCACCCACCATTCAAGGGTGAAGCCCTTGGGCGGCCAGCCGAACGTCCTGTCGGCGTTGAAGGAGTTCACCACCACCAGCAGCAGCGGCACGTAAATGAACAACAGGACCAGTCCGGTAATGCTGCCAAGTATGGCTTTTGCGCTTCTGGAAAGTCTCACAATTCACGCTCCTACAGGTTGTCCAGGGCGCCGGTACGGCGGACCACAAAAAGGTAGACCATGATGATCACGATCGGGATCAGGGAAACTGCCGACGCAAACGGCAGGTTGTTGGCGGCGCCCACGTTGGCGTACACCACCGTGCCGAGCATCTGCGTCTTGCCACCAACAATTTGGGCCGTGATGTAGTCGCCCAGGGACAGTGAGAAGGTGAAGATGGTGCCGGCGATGATGGAAGGGACCAGGATGGGCAGCATGATCAGGCGCATGGTCTTCAGCGGCTTCGCCCCCAGGTCTGAGGAAGCCTCCAGCAGCGAGTCGGGCACTTTTTCAAAGCCGGCATGGATGGGCAGGATCATGTAGGGCAGCCAGATGTAGGCCAGTGTCAGGATCACGGCGGTCTCCGAATAGCCCGGGCTGGTGGCGCCGATGGGGGCACCGAGCCATTCGAGCAGCCCGCCGTCGGCCAGCACGTTGCGCCACGCGTACGCCTTGACCAGGTAGCTGGCCCACAGCGGCATCAGCACGGCAATAACAAGGATCTTCTGCCACTTCGCGGTCGCCACCTTGGAGATGAAGAAGGCGATGGGAACGGCCAGCACCATGTCGATCGCAGTGACGGCGAGCGCAATCCAAAGGGTGCGCAGCGTGATGATTTGGTAGACCGGATCCGTCAGGACCTGAATGATGTTCTCCAGCGTCCAGATGGTGGAAACTTTGCCCGTGAACGTGTCAACCGTCCACAGCGCGGTGACCAGCAGGGCTGCGAGCGCCGCAACATACACCAGGATGAGCCATCCCGCGGGTGCGGTCAGCAGCCCTGCCAGCCGGAGCCGCGGACTGCGGCTGAGCAGGGCCGAGAAGGAATTTTCCTTGGTCCGGGGTACGACGGCGGCTCCCGGCTCGGTGCCCGGGTTCGGCTTCGTGCCGGGCGGCGTCTGTAATGCCATGTCCTCTTACCTTTGATTCTTGGGATGGCTGGTTCGTCGGGTCACGGTGGGGTGTGCGGCGGCTTTGGGGGCCGCCGCACACACCGGTTCGGGGAAGGGCGGCTCAGCCCTTGACCTCAGTCCAGGCCTTGGTCCATTCGGAGTAGTCCGTGCAAGTGGCGTCGGTGCGCCCGTCCAGGCACTTGGCCACGGGGGTGGTCCAGTACCAGATCTGTTCAGCGTAGGCGGCGTCACCGGAATGGTAGGTGGCGCAGTGCTCCTTGTCCTCGGTCAGGTCACAGGACTTGGGGTTGGCCGGGGACTCGCCAAAATACTCGGCAACCTTGGCGTTCGCTTCGGGGCTGGCAATGTAGTCCAGCCACTTGTAAGCACAATTGACGTTCTTGGTCTTGGCACCGACCATCCAGGTGTCCGACCAGCCGGTGGCGCCCTCGGTAGGCAGCAGGGTCTCGACCTGCGCGCCGTCGCCCTTGGCAATGTTGGCCCCCACCTGCCAGGTGGTGCCGATGACGGAGGTGCCGGAGGCGAACGACTGCACTTCCTTCACCACGTCATTCCAGTACTCGCCCACATGCGTCCGCTGGTCCTTCAGCAACGTCACGGCGGCCGCCAGCTGGTCCGCGTCCAAGGCGTAGGGGTTCTTGATGTTCAGCTCGGGTTTGTGCTTCATCAGGTACAGGGCCGCGTCGGCAATGTAAATGGGCGAGTCATACGCGGTGACCTTGCCCGAGTAGTCCTTGGCGCCCTCAAACACCGAACCCCATGAGGTGGGTGCGGGGCTGACCTTGTCGGTGCGGTACATCAGCAGGTTGGCTCCCCAGCCGTGCGGCATGCCGTAGTTTTTTCCGTCCACCGTGTTCCAGGCCTTGTCCTTCAGGAACGGATACACGTCCGGGTAATTCTTTAGCAGCGACATGTTCACGGGCTGGACGTCCCCGCCGGCCACGAGGCGCAGGGAGGCATCGCCGGAGGCGGAGATGACGTCGTACTGGCCGGTCCGCATGAGGGTGACGGCCTCGTCGGAGGTGCCGAAGGGCTTGTAGTTGACCTTGCATCCGGTGTCGGCCGTGAACTGGGTGACCCAGTCGACGTTCGGGTCGTTGCTGCCGTCCTCGACATACCCGGGCCAGGCGAGGATGGAAACCTGTCCCTCGCCGTCCCCGATCGAGTCGAGCACCGCGTCGCTGCCGCCACCGGTTGAGGTGCCGCAGGCTGCCAGCGCCAATGCTGCAGCGGCCAAGGTGCCAATCACCTTGAAAGCATTTTTCGTTGCCATGGTCTTGTCCTTAAGTTGTTGAAAGTTCGGTGTCCTCAAGCTGCGTCGGGCAGCCAGACGGCGTCATTGTCCGCCCAGCTCACCGCCACGTTTTTGCCCACCAGGGAGCCGTCGTCCGGCAGGTCGCTGTCCACGAGAACCACGACGGCGGGCCCGCCCTCCAGCAGCACCCGCACCTGCGTTGCGTGCCCCACATAAACAAGTGAGGTGACGGTCCCGCGGACCGACGTCACGCCGTCGTACTGCACGGTGGAGTCACCGTCGTACTGCAGGGTGGAGTCACCGTCCCAGTGCACGGTGAGGCGTTCGGGGCGCAGCACAAATTCGTTGTTGCGCCTGTACAGCGTTGTTGCCACGTCCGCACCAAAGAGGTTCGAGGTGCCAACAAAATTGGCCACAAATGACCCGGTGGGGCGCTGGTAAATCTCGTGGGCCGTCCCGATCTGGGCCAGCTTTCCGTTGTTGAACACGCCGATGCGGTCGCTCATGGTGAGAGCTTCCTCCTGGTCGTGGGTGACAAAGATGAAGGTGATGCCCAGCGAGCGCTGCAGTTCCTTGAGCTCGATCTGCATTTGCTGGCGGAGCTTGAGGTCGAGTGCGCCGAGTGGCTCATCCAGCAGCAGCACCTTGGGTTCGACGACGAGCGCCCGCGCCAGGGCCACGCGCTGGCGCTGCCCGCCGGAGAGTTGGGACGGCTTGCGCCCCAGGAACTTGCCGAGCTGGACGCGCTCCAGGGCTTCAACGGCACGGTCGCGGCGTTCGGCCTTGGCCATGCCGCGCACCCGCAGCCCGTACGCCACGTTGTCCACGAGCGACATGTGCGGGAACAGTGCGTAATCCTGGAAAACGGTGTTCACATCGCGCTGGAAGGGGGCCTTTCCACTCACGTTCTGCCCCTCCAGCTCAATGGTGCCCGAGGTGGGCAGTTCAAAGCCGGCGATGAGGCGCAGCACCGTTGTCTTGCCCGAGCCGGAAGGTCCCAGCATCGAGAAAAACTCGCCCTGATGGATGTCCAAATCCACTCCGTCAACGGCCTTGGTCTCACCGAAATTCCTGGTTCCGAAGGTCTTGGTGAGGTTGCGCAGCCGGATGGCCGGAACCTGTGCGACGGCGGCCGGCCCCGTTGGCACCTCGGCGGCCCGGACGGCGGCCCGGGTCGCAGCCCGGGTGCCTCCTTGGGCCGGAGAGGACGTGCTTGGACTCATGATGCCCGCCTTTCTGTCCTGGGTAGGACGTGTTTTCCCCTGAAATTGTTCTGGTTTGAATCGATGAAACGGGTGTGATGTGGAACACTTTATGGCGCTGGAGGTAAATACTATTACTTAGGATGATTTATGTATAGCCGAGTGTTAAGATCGCCGGTAACATAAGGGAAAGTTCCGCGTAGGCCCCGCCCGCTCCCCCAGGAAGCAGACCAACTTGTCACTGTCCCCGCTCGGTGCCTCCCGCAGCCTGGCCGCCGTTTTCACACCCATCAAGTCGGGCGGAC
>JBBSQT010000117.1:0-6435 GCA_038243775.1 Actinomycetales bacterium
ATGGGAACCAGTGCGATGGGAGCCGGCGCCGGCACCCGGGGCAGCTGCATCCCCGCCGGTGGGGATGCAGGCAGCGAGTACGGCCGCAGCCACGGCGGCGCCGATGGCCAGCACGAACGTCACCCGGAATGCCTCCATGGTGGGCAGTGAGACGGGGCCCAGTTCCATGGTCATGGAGGTCAGCACCACGGTGATGACCGCGGCCGAGCTGGACGTGCCGATGGCACGCATCAGGGAGTTCAGGCCATTTGCTGCGGCCGTCTCGGTGATGGGCACGGCGCCCATGATCAGGGCAGGCATGGCGGCGAAGGCCAAACCCAGGCCGGCGCTGATCACCATGGAGGCGAGGATGACCTCCCACACGGAACCGTTGAGCAGCAGGGCCACCAGGTAGCCGGCGGCGATGACCACTGAACCCAGGACCAGGGTCACCTTCGGGCCGCGTCGGGCGGAAAGCTTCGCTGAAACGGGGGACAGCGCCATCATGACAAAGCCGCCGGGCGCCAGTGCCAGACCGGCCTGGATCATGGTCAGTTCAAGGCCGTATCCGGTTTCGGCGGGGGCCATGAGGAGCTGAATGAAGATCAGTGACATGCCGTACATGGCGAAGCCGACCATGATCGAGGAGAGATTGGTCAGCAGAACGCGCGGCCGCGCCGAAACCCGCAGGTCGACCAGGGCATTGGTGGCGCGCAATTGGTAGAAGCCCCAGACCAGCAGGACCAGCGCGGACGCGGCGAACATGGAAATCGTCAACAGGCTTCCCCAGCCCCATTCGCTGCCCTTGGTCACGGGCAGCAGCAGCGTCACCAGACCCACCGCCAGGCCGGCGGCGCCCCAGCCGTCAAAGCGGCCGGCGGAAGCGACGGGGGACTCGGGCAGGACGACGGCGACCAGCAGTGCACACGCCAGTCCCAGCACGGCAGCGACCCAAAACAGCATGTGCCAGTCGGCGCTCTGGGCAATGAAGGCCGACAGCGGAATGCCAATGGCGCCACCAACACCCATCGTTGCGCTCATGGTGGCGATGGCCGGACCCACCTTGTCGTGCGGGAGGACATCGCGCATGATGCTGATGCCCAGCGGGATGGCACCCATGGCCAGGCCCTGCAGGGCGCGCCCGGTCACGATCGTGGTGAGGGAATCGCTTAGTGCGCACAGCACCGAACCAATGACCAGGGCCACCAGGCTCAGGATGAGGATGCGGCGCTTTCCGAACATGTCGCCGAGACGGCCGCTGATGGGCGTGACGACGGCGCCGGCTAGGAGCGTTGCCGTGATGGCCCAGGAGGCATCCGTTGCCGTGGCGTTCAGGAACCGGGGGAGTTCCGGGATGAGGGGAATGATCAGGGTTTGCATGAGTGAGACGACGATCCCACAAAAGGCGAGGGTGGCGACGGCCATTCCTGGTCTGGGCTGACTTGTTGAACGACTGCTGCTGAACACCGGTCTCCTGGCTGTCTGTGAAATGAAACTTATGTATTATACAAAGAGTATGCATCATACATAAAAATGGGGGGACTGGAATCGTGCTACCCGAAAAAATCTTGCTGGAGCAGCTGGAATACGAATTAATGCTGCTGGCCCGCCATGCCCTGCGCCCACATCACCGGCGTGAAGAGGTGTTGGACCGCTCGGCCATGGTCTTGCTGAGCCGGCTGGAAAATGTCCCGCCCATGACGCTGAAGGAGTTGGCGGCGGCGTTGCGTCTGGACGGCTCCACTGTGCACCGCCAGGTGGCTGCCCTGCTGCGGACGGAAATGCTGGCCTACGCCCCGAACGACGGCGGCGAAGTTGCCCGCCGCGTGGCACCGACAGGGGCCGGCATTGGCGCGATGAAGGCAACCCGCAGCATCCACGCCCAGGGGATTGAGCGGGTGGTGGACGGCTGGCCGGAACCGCGGCGGGCGCATTTTCTGGCGCTGCTTCAAGAGTTCAACAGTGATGTTGAACGGCTTGAAGGAAGTTCATGGCCACGCAGCGACGCCAATGAGTGACTCCCCTTACATATTGCCCTAACCCGGCATAGGCTGGGTAACATCCCGCCGTCCACCATCGACTCAGTTGCACAGCCGTGCGCCTGTGGGTTGACCGTACCGGCCGCCGGGGTTGTTTCTCGTTGCACTAGATGGTGTCAAGTGAGGCCGTCTGAACTAACAGATAGGAAGCATATCCATGTCAGGAAACAAGGCTATTGCCTACAAATCGCCCGGAGTTGTTGAGGTCATTGACATCGACTATCCAACGTTCGAGCTCAAGGACGGCCCGGGAGTCGACCCGGCCAATGTTGGGCGCAAGGTGCCCCACGGCGTCATTCTCAAGACTGTCGCCACCAACATCTGCGGCTCAGACCAGCACATGGTCCGTGGTCGCACCACGGCGCCGTCGGACCTCGTCCTGGGGCACGAGATCACCGGTGAAGTAGTGGAGGTGGGCCCGGACGTTGAGTTCATCAAGGTTGGGGACATCTGCTCGGTCCCCTTCAATATCTCCTGCGGACGTTGTCGCAACTGCAAGGAGCGCAAGACGGGCATCTGCCTCAACGTGAACCCGGCCGGCTACGGCAGTGCCTACGGCTATGTCGACATGGGCGGTTGGGTCGGCGGCCAGGCCGAGTACGTTTTGGTTCCCTATGCAGATTGGAACCTGCTGAAGTTCCCGGACCGGGACCAGGCGCTGGAAAAGATGATGGACCTGACCATGCTCTCGGACATCTTCCCCACGGGCTTCCATGGCGCTGTTTCGGCTGGGGTGGGCGTGGGCTCCACAGTCTATATCGCCGGTGCCGGACCGGTGGGCCTGGCGGCCGCGACATCGGCGCAATTGCTAGGTGCCTCCGTCGTCATTGTCGGGGACATGAACGCAGAACGGCTCACGCAGGCCCGCAGCTTTGGTTGTGAAACCATCGACCTGACGAAGGGCGACCCGGGCGAACAAATCGAGCAGATCCTGGGCTCCCCAACTGTAGACAGCGCGGTTGACGCCGTCGGCTTCGAAGCGAGGGGCCACGGCTCGGGTGCAAGTGAAGCGCCCGCCACCGTTCTGAACTCCTTGATGGATGTCACGAATGCCGGTGGTTCCATGGGCATCATAGGACTCTACGTGACCGGCGACCCTGGCGCCTCAGACGAGGCCGCGAAGAAGGGGTCACTGTCACTGAGTCTTGGCACGGGTTGGGCGAAGTCGCTGTCGTTCATGACCGGACAGTGCCCGGTCATGAAGTATCACCGGGGCTTGATGATGTCGATCTTGCACGACAAAGTCTCCATCGCCAAGAACGTCAACGCCAAGGCCATCCCCCTGACCGATGCGCCGCGCGGCTATGCCGAGTTCGACGCCGGTGCCGCCACCAAGTACGTCCTGAACCCGAACGGTTACCTGAACTAGCCGAAGCCGCTGTGACGCGTTTGTTGCACCGATTTCCCCACATAATGGGGGTTTTAGGTGCGACCAGCGCGTCACAGTTCTTCTTTAAGCGCGTACGACGGCGGCGTTGCCCGGTGAGGGGACCCCGGAGCAGCTGAGCATGGCCGCGCCTGGCTCGACAGTTCTCGCCCCGGAGGCCTGAGCGGCGCCGGGGGCCTGAGCCGCGCGTGCCGGCGTCCCCGTCCTTCGGTGCAGGCTACTTTTCCCAGGGCGCCTTGAACGGGAAATATTTCTGCAAAAATGCCGTCACGCTCGCCAGCCGCTGCTCCTGGGCGGCGTCGCCAAAACTGCCGTCATTCAGGCACAGGAAATCCGCATCCCGCCGGGCCAGAATCCCCTCCAACGACTCCAGCCCCGCCATGCTCGCCGTATCCACGTAAATACCCTTGCCGTCCTCGAGGATTACTGCCCGCCCGGTCAGCAGTGCGTAGTAGTGGTACAGCGAATTCGTGACGGAAATATTGCCTGCGGCTCTGAAGGTGCTGGCGGCCGTTGCGGCGAACTCGGCAGGAAACTCCCGGTTCAATTCATCCATGACCGACCGGCGCAGTGGGGCTGCACTGTGTTCCAGGTGGCGGGTGATGACCGTGCCGAAGCGCTCCAGGAGCAGACGCCGGTTTACGCGGGCGGAGTTTTCAAATCCGCTGCGTGAGGCGTCGCTTTGACCCGGTCCGATCCGATTGGGGGAGAGCATGAACCGTGTGGTGCCGCCGGCTGTGAAGAACAAGTCCGGGCTGACCGGGCGGCCGAAGAACATGTCGTCGTTGGAATAGAGGAAGTGTTCCGCCAGCCCGTCAATGTGGTGCAGCTGCGACTCCACGGCCATCGAGTTGTGTGTGGGCAGCACGGGCGGATCGGCAAAGTGCTCCGGGCTGCGGACCAGCGTGACGCGTGGATGCCCGGCGAGCCAGACGGGGGCGGGGGAGTCCGTGGCGATGAAGATCCGGCGGATCCATGGGGCAAACATGTACACCGACCGCAACGCGTACTTCAATTCATCCACATGCCGGAAGCGTGAGGCGTGCGCATCGCCCTCGCCGTGCACGGCCCCGGACTCCAGCTCGCGACGTGCGGCCTGATAGTCTTCGGAGCTGCCATCAACCCAAGAGAACACCATGTCAATGTCAAAGCCGATGTCGAAGGCATGCGGGGCAAACATGCCCTCAAGGGTGGGCCAGCTCCGGCCGTAACGCGTCACCGTGCCGGGGATGGCATCCTTGCGTTCGATGCTGGTCCGGGTGAAGGCATTGGCCGCTGGGGGTTCAATGTGTGTTGCAGAATAGGTCCAAAACTTGAGCTGGGTGCCCCACGCGGCACCGTAGTACAGGCCGCCCCACGGTTCCACCCGGGGACGGAAAAGCCGAAAAATCCGAGCCTCCGGATCCTTGGAAATCCCGCCTTCGGCCAGCAACAGCGTTGATTTCTTCGCGCCGAGCGTCCGGGAGTAGAAAGGCTCGTGGGAGAAGGCCAGCGCAAGCGCCCTTTCCGTTTCCGCGCGCAGTGCGACGTCGACGCTGAGAACGGGCCTGGCGTCATTGCCCCGGACCAACAAGTACTCGATGGAGCATGCATCAAGAGCACGCCGAATCGCCAGAAGGTCGGCCGCCATGGCTTCGTGCGTCATGAGCGGGTCAGTGCCGGTGTTCTCTCCTGCCGGTGTGTTGATCAGCGCCAGCCTGCCGCGATGCAGCATGACGTCTTCACGGCTCAGGATGGTCGTGGCGTGCGTGTGTGCTGGGAGGCCAGGACCAGGGCTGGGCTGAACAGGCACGAGGCAACTCCTGAGGCGGGAGGGAAAGAGATACGGCAGGGAAGAAACGGCGCAGGGGCGTTCGCCCCCATGCTGAGCCTATAGCCCCGCGCACGCTGCCTGCGCGAGCATGCCACGTCCAGCGGCTGCAGCCCCGTGCACCAACAGCCCGGGAGTCCGCCTGGAAGCTACCTTTTGGGCACCTGACCCAGCCGGAACAAATTGTCCGGATCGAAGTGTCCGGCCAGGCTCGTCAGCCGATCCAGCACCGGCGCCGTGTAGCTGGCCGCGAACCCGTCCTGTCCGCCGTCGGAGGAGAAATTGGGCATGGTGCCTCCGTATGTCCAAGCGGACATATGATCGCGCAGTCCCGCCGCATGGGCGGCAAATCCCGGCAGTTCTGGCGGCGGTGCCACTGCCACGGTGTACAGCCCGAAGCCTGCATCGCGGTGGCAGACGGCGCTGGGAATCTCTGGCTCCTGCGCCAGCATTCCTCCCAATTGCCGGAGTTCAACCATCAGCTGCGGGGATCCGGAGTCCGGTCCGGCAACGTCCAGGAGCGCGTCGGCTGCGGCGGTGTCGAAGTCCGCCAGCAGCGTGGATCCCTCGGTGGCGGGCAGTGCGTCCTCCGGATCGGAATGCACCAGGGCAATCATGGACGAGCGCATGAGTCCCACCGCGTCCATCAGCACCGGCGCAACTGAGCGCATCGGCGCAAGCCAAATGGCGCCGTCGTCCGCGTTTCCGGTAAAGACGTAGCGCACCGCAATGGTGAACCGGCCGGCAATGGGTTCCGGCACGCCTGGCATGGGCGGCAGCTGCATCAGGGCCACCGAGGTGGTGGCTCCCGGCGGCAGGGTGGGGCTCCATTGCGCCCATGCGCGCAGGACTGCGGGGACCTCGCGCGTATCGAAGAAGAGCGCGCCGGCGTAGATCACGGGCAGCGAAAGCAGCTTGAATTCCATGCCGGTGATGATGCCCAGGGAGCCTTTGCCGCCGCGCAGTCCCCAGAAAAGTTCGGGTTCGCTGTTGGCGGTGGCATGGCGCAGGATGCCGTCGCCGGTGACAACGTCCATGGAGCGGACCATGTCCGAGGCGGCCCCGTAGGTCCGTACCATGGGGCCGATGCCGCCGCCGCTGGTGTAGCCGGCCACACTGACGCCCGGGGACGAGCCGCACAGAGCGGCCAGTCCGGGGCCCTCGCATTGGCTGAGAACGGTTTTCCACGTGACGCCGGCGCCCGTGGAGGCGGTTTGGGA
>JBBSQT010000118.1:0-6374 GCA_038243775.1 Actinomycetales bacterium
AAAAGATTAAGGAGACTTCGGTGCGCAGCCATTTCAATGGGGTGAAAACAGTTGCCCTCTTTGGTGTGCTGTGGGTGGTGCTGCTGGGCGTTGGTGCCATCATCAGTGCCGGAACCAGCAGCGCGGCACCGTTGTGGATTTTTGCCTTGATCGGTGTTGGCACGACGGCCTACGGCTACTGGAACAGCGACAAGATTGCCATCCGTTCCATGCAGGCCTACCCCGTGACGGAGCAGCAGGCCCCCGGCATTTACCGGATCGTGCGCGAGCTCTCCGTTAAGGCCAACCAGCCCGTGCCCGCCATCTACCTTTCACCAACGCAGGCGCCCAATGCCTTTGCCACGGGACGGGGTCCCAAAAATGCCGCCGTCTGCTGCACCGAGGGGATCTTGAACATCCTGGACGAACGTGAGCTAAGGGGTGTGCTGGGGCATGAGCTGATGCATGTTTACAACCGCGACATCCTCACTTCCTCCGTGGCGGCTGCGGTTGCCGGGGTCATCACCTCGGTGGCCCAAATGATGCTGTTCTTTGGTGGCGGAAACCGCCGCAATGCCAACCCCATTGCCATGATTGCCATGGCGCTGCTGGCCCCGCTGGCAGCCTCCATGATCCAGCTGGCCATCAGCCGGACCCGGGAATTCGACGCCGACGAGGACGGGGCGAAGCTGACGGATGACCCGCTGGCGCTGGCATCGGCCCTGCGGAAACTCGAAGTGGGTGTGGAACGCGCGCCCCTGCCGCAAAACCAGGACCTGGTCAACACCAGCCACCTCATGATCGCGAACCCGTTCCAGGGTGGGGGAGCCGCGAAACTCTTCGCAACCCACCCTCCCATGGCAGAGCGTATTTCCCGGCTGGAGAAAATGGCGGGACGCCCGCTCTAGCCGCCTCCGGCGTCGAACGTGTCCCAGGTGTTGTGCAGGGGAGGACCGGCTGGCCTCCCCTGCAGGGGCAGCACCCACGCGGGCATCAACCAAGTAGGACAGAATGGAACCATGCGACTTATTTTGATCAGACACGGCCAAACCCCCAACAACGTCCGCAGCCTCCTTGACACGGCGGTGCCGGGACCGGGGCTGACCCCCTTGGGGGAGTTGCAGGCCGCCGCCGTTCCCGATGCCGTGGCCGGGCAGGACATTGACGCGCTGTACATTTCCAACCTGACCCGGACGGCCCTGACCGCGGCTCCGCTGGCCGCCGTCCGGCACCTGGACTCGCTGGTGCGGGACGGTTTGCGTGAGATCAGCGCCGGGGACCTGGAAATGAAAGGCGACAAGGCCTCCATGGTGGAGTACTTCACCGCCCTGCAATCCTGGCTGACAGGCGACTTGTCCGCCCGCATGCCCGGCGCAGAGAACGGTTTTGAAGTGTTGGAACGCTTCGACGCCGTGGTCGAGGAAGCCTCCGCCCATGAGTCCGTGGCCATGGTGAGCCACGGTGCCATGATTCGTTTTTGGGCCGGCCACCGGGGCGTGAACCTGGACTGGAACGACCCGAAATACCTGGAACTTTCCAACACCGGCATCGTCACCCTGCAGGGTGAACCGACGGGAAGCACTGCGCCGGGCGGTTGGGAGCTGCAGAGCTGGGTGAGCTCGCCGGCGGGAGGAGTAGGCGATGCCGCAAATGACGGCCCCACGGCCGGGGTTCCGATGGAAGCCGTGCTCGAAGGGCTTGGCAATAGCTGATGGCAACAGCCAGGGGCCAAGCCCCACCGAACGGTAAATCCGGCGGTGCCGAGCCCCACCTGCCCTTCACCACCGCCAGCCTGTGGCGGCTCAAGGGCCTGAGCTGGGTCTGGTTGGGCACTGCCGCATTGTGCATAGTGCAGTTGGCAGTGGGCGCGCCGCTGAACATGAATTTGTACCACATGGCCTTGCCGTTCGCACTGGGGATGGCCATTTTGCATTCAGCATCGCTGGGGCTGACGGCCGCGCGGCCCTGGGTCGGTGCGCTCATTTCGCTGGTGCCGATGGTCATCATGCCGCTGGTCTCTGATCCTGTCGGTGCGGCGCCGATGCCTTTCAGCGTCGTCGCCATGATCACCCAGGTATTCGTGATCTGCATTGCCGGGCTGAGGGCGCATTGGATGATCCCTGCCGGTGCGTGGCTGGCCAGCGTTGCCGTGGGCGTGCTCTCCAACTATCTGACAATGCCCGCAGGGCAGTCGGAGGGTGCCCAAATCAATGTGGTCATCTTTGCTGCAGTGTCCGGCGGCCTTATGGTGGCTGCCGTCGTGGCGCAGCAGTGGCAGAACATGCGAGTTGAACTGGCTGCCGAACGTTCTGTCAGCGCCGAAGAGCAATCCCGGCGCAGGCTGGCCGAGGAGCGCACCCGCATTGCCCGTGAATTGCACGATGTGGTGGCCCACGGAATGTCCGTCGTTGTGGTGCAGGCAACCACGGCCAGCTACCGGCATGCCGGGCTCAGCCAGGAACTCAAGCAGGAGTTTGACGCCATTGCGGACAACTCGCGCCGCGCCATGACGGAGATGCGCAGCATGCTCGGTTCATTGCGCAACGCCGATGCCGGACGCGAACTGGGGCCGCAGCCGGGTCTCGGCGACCTGCCCCAACTCTTCGCCTCGGCCCGGTCGGCGGGGGTGCGGATCCCGGAACCCGAGCTGTCCGACGTCGTCACTCATGACATCGGTGAGGTCATTGCACTGACCACGTACCGGATTGTCCAGGAAGCTCTCAGCAACGTGATCCGGCACGCGCCGGGCGCCACGGTGGCGGTCAGCTTTGTCATTTCCGGCGGCAACCTGAGCATTTCGGTGGTCAATTCGAGCTCCGACATTGGTGCGGTGATTGCCCAGCTGGATCGGGGGCAGCACGTTGGCCAGGGGCTGATTGGAATGCGTGAACGGGCCGTGATTGTGGGCGGTTCGGTGGTCTGCGTTCCCCTGTCCGACGGCGGATTCTCGGTCTCGGCGACCCTGCCCCTGCGTGCCAGCAATGTCCCCGGAACGATGGAAGGAAGTGCCAGGTCGTGAGCATCAAAGTCTTGGTGGTGGATGATCAAGCCATGGTCCGGGAAGGATTCGCGGCCTTGTTGGACGCCCAGCCCGACATTGAGGTGGTGGGGCAGGCCGAGAATGGCGCCGTGGCGGTGGAACTCGCAGCCACTCACCACCCCGACGTGGTGTTGATGGATGTTCGCATGCCTGTCATGGACGGACTGGCTGCGGCCCGGCTGATTCTTGCGGATTCGCCGTCGGAGGGTGCTGCGTCAACGCATGTGCTCATGCTGACGACCTTTGACGTGGACGATTACGTTTACGATGCGCTGCGGCTTGGCGCCAGCGGGTTCCTGCTAAAGGATGCGTTGGCGGATGAACTTCTGGCCGCCGTGCGGATTGTGGCGTCGGGTGAGGCGCTGCTGGCACCCTCGGTGACGAAGCGGCTCATAGAACAGTTCGCCACCGTGGGTATGCGCCCGGTGCTCTCCCAGGAGCGGCTGGAGGGGCTCACCGAGCGCGAACTTGAGGTCATGACGCTGGTGGGCCGCGGCTTTTCCAACCAGGAAATCGCGGCTGAGCTCTTCATTGCCCAACAGACGGTCAAGACCCACGTCAGCAAGATCCTGGCCAAGCTGGGCCTGCGCGACAGGGTCCAGGCCGTGGTGCTCGCCTACGACACCGGATTGGTGGAGCCGGGGAGTTGACGCCGGGTCAGGTTCCTGGGTTGGCTCCGGTCAGTCCAGCGGTTGGACCAGCTTGAACATGGCTCCCGTGCAGTCGGTGAGCCCGGCAATCCGTCCAAAGGGGGAGTCCTCGGCCGCATTGATGATGGTGGCACCCAGGGCGAGGGCCCTGGAGATGGTGGCATCGGCGTCGTCCGTCTGGAAGTAGACCTGCCAACTGGAGGGGACCTCAGCGGGCAGCATGCCGGAAGCATCCATGATTCCGGCGAGCGGCTTCTCCCCGTCAACGAGATTGGTGTAGCGAAACTCGGGGGTGTCGCTCATGACGGAGGCTTGCAGGCCGAGAGCGTTTTGGTAGAAGTTGACTGCTGCGGCGTAGTCCTTGCTGTGGAGTTCGTGCCAGGCTGCGGCGCCGGATTCCTCATGGGCCTGAAAGCCGGTGTGGCCGCCGAATTCCCATAGGCCGATGGCGGCGCCGCTGGGATCGCCGAGCATGGCCATCCTGCCCTGCTCCGGCACGTCCATGGGGTCCATATGGACGACGGCGCCGGCGTCCTTGGCAGCTGCGATGGACGCGTCGATGTTGTCCACGCGAAGATACGTGGTCCACATGTCCGGATAGCCTTCGCCGTCAGCACGGGATTGCATGAGCCCTGCCACGCTCCTGCCGTCCTTGAAGGCCGTGGTGTAGCCGCCGTATGTTTCCTCGTCACCGGCCTCGTACTCCCACTCGAACAGGGCGGTGTAAAACTCGCGGGACCTGGTGATGTCAGAGGTCATTAAGTCGATCCAGCACGGTGCGCCGGCGGGAATTCCTTGGGGGTTCATGGCAGATCCTAAATGACACGGCGGGCGATGCATTTCTGGTGGCAAGGGAAGACTATGCCCTGAACCAACGCTCCGGCAAGAGCAAAAGCGCCTGCCGGCTGAAAGGTTCCCCACAGTTTGCGGGGATTTCAGCTGGCAGGCGCCCTTGTGCCACCGCTTCACAGAAGCACCGGGTCACAGAATCTAGCGCATGTTCACGAACTGCAGGTCTGCGTCCTCGAACTTGCGCAGCATGGCCATGACTTCCTGAAGGTCGTCGCGGCTCTTGGAGCTGACGCGCAGCTCGTCACCCTGGATGGTTGACTTGACGCCCTTGGGCCCCTCGTCGCGGATGAGCTTGTTGATCTTCTTCGCCACGTCTTGGGCGATACCTTCCTTGATCTCGGCTTCCAGGCGGTACTCCTTGCCGGAGGCGAAGGGCTCGCCCGCGTCCAGCGACTTCAGGGAAATGCCGCGCTTGATGAGCTTCGATTCAAAGACGTCCATGACGGCCATGACGCGTTCCTCGGAGTTGGCCTTTAGCAAGATCTTCTCGCCGCTGAAGTCAATCTCGGCACCAATGCCCTTGAAGTCGTAGCGTTGGGCTACTTCCTTCTGGGTCTGGTGCAAAGCGTTGGCGACCTCCTGCTTGTCGACTTTGCTGACGACGTCGAACGTTGACTCACTGGCCATGTTTCCTCCACATACTTACAAAAGTTTCATCGATCGGTCTTGGTCCAAGCTTAGCCGGAGGGCCCAATCCGGGCGAAGTGGTGGTTCACAGCTTTCATGGAGGTCCTGTGAAGCAGGTACCCATTTAGGGTTGGAAGAGTGGATGATGTTGAGAGCGCCATACGAGGAGTAGACATGACCAGCACGAAGGCCGGCGCAGCCCCGGCTGCCGCAAACCCGGCCGGCGCAGACCCGGCCGGCGCAGACCCGGTTGCCGCCGCGGCACCCAAGCCGTTGAATCACGGAAAGAAGTCTGTGGGTTCCGCCGCCGCAGCCGTAACACTCGCTGCAGTCACGGTGCTCAGCGCATCCGGGCTCATAGGCTCGTCGTCGACAGGGCTGGATTCGGCCGGCATCGTCACGTCCCCGCCAAACTCCGTCTCCTCACGCATCGCCGGGGTTCAACAGGATATG
The DNA here is from genome assembly GCA_038243775.1 of Actinomycetales bacterium. Lineage (GTDB taxonomy): Bacteria > Actinomycetota > Actinomycetes > Actinomycetales > Micrococcaceae > Specibacter. The sequence continues at coordinate 5,602 of JBBSQT010000118.1, forward strand.
GCCCGCGCCGTCCAACTTCAACAGATCACCCCCGCGCAGGCGGCGTTCCTCGAGCAGCAGCTGGTCCGGCGGATTCAAAACGCCAACCAATCTGCCTAATTGCGCTCCTCGGCGCATCCGTGAAGCAAGCCGTCGGATCCACGTGGGATCCAGGCGATTCCTCGCCAAGAATGCCGTGTTTGGGCAGGAGGAATGCCTGTCCGGGCAAACCGGGCCCGGCACTGGAAACGCTCGATTCGATTCTTGGGAGATTTCCTTGTATTGTTTTACTGCTTCCACATGTTGGGGGCGAAAAGCTAAACTTGATGTCTGAGTGAGGCTGGCCATGGCAGATTACCCGAGTGGCCAAAGGGGGCTGACTGTAAATCAGCTGGCAACGCCTTCACTGGTTCGAATCCAGTATCTGCCACCACCGGAAACCCGGAACCGCATCATGTGGTTCCGGGTTTTCTGGTTTCCTGGCGGCTTCTGAATAATGCCGCCGCTCCCGCACAATGCCGCCGCTAGACCTGCGGCATTGTGCGGGAGCTGCGGCAAAAGTGTGGCGGTGCCACGGTCCAGCCGGTCCCGGCACGGCTAACGGCGGCAAGGCGAACTACAGTTAAGGCATGGAATACGTCGTGCCCCTCATTATTGTGCTTGTCATTGTCATTGTCGTGGTGGTGGCTTCCCGCTTGGTGGGCCGACGCAAGCAGTCTGTGCGGGCTCCCGTCGGGGACGGCCGCACTCAATCGCATCCGCCTGTTGAAGAGGCTGGCACCAAGGGGCAGGGG
>JBBSQT010000119.1:0-6344 GCA_038243775.1 Actinomycetales bacterium
CCCCTACCAGCTTTGCGGCAGCGGCCGGCCTTCCTCATACCCGGCGGCGGACTGCACGCCAACAATGGCGCGTTCGCGGAATTCGGCCAGTGAGGAAGCCCCCGCATAGCTAAAGGAGCTGCGCAGCCCCGCGGTGATCATGTCCAGCAGGTCCTCAACCCCCGGACGCGCCGGGTCAAGGTACATCGTGGACGTGGAGATGCCTTCCTCGAACAAGCCCTTGCGGGCCCGCTCAAACGCGCCCTCGCCGGAATTTCGGTTCTGCACGGCACGGGCCGAGGCCATGCCAAAGCTTTCCTTGTAATGCCGACCGGCGGCGTCCACCAACAAGTCCCCCGGGCTCTCATAGGTGCCGGCAAACCAGGAACCAATCATGACCTGGCTCGCGCCGGCAGCCAGTGCCAGGGCAACATCCCGCGGGTACCGCACTCCCCCGTCGGCCCACACATGGGCACCCAGCTCGGCGGCCGCCGTCGAACATTCCAACACGGCGGAGAACTGCGGCCGGCCCACGGCAGTCATCATGCGCGTGGTGCACATCGCTCCGGGGCCAACCCCCACCTTCAAGATGTCGGCGCCGGCCTCCACCAGGTCCCGGACACCGGCGGCACTGACCACATTGCCCGCGGCCACCGGGACCGACGGTGACAGGGACCGCACGGCACGCAGGGCGTCGAGCATCTTCTCCTGGTGGCCGTGGGCGGTGTCCACCACCAGAGTATCCACGCCATGCTCCAACAGGGCGGCGGCCTTCGCGGCAACATCGCCGTTGATGCCAACCGCCACGCCCAGGCGCAACCGCCCGGCAGGGTCCAGGGCGGGCTGGTAGATGGTGGAACGCAGGGCACCGGTCCGGGTCAGCACACCCACCACTTCGCCGGCACGCAGCACGGGGGCGTAATCGGTCCCGGCCGCATCAAGCACGACGAAGGCCTCACGCAGCGCCGCGTCGGTCTGCTCCTTGGCCGCGGCAAAGTCCAGGTCACCGGCGTCGGCCTGCTCACGGATCGAGTCAAAGGGCTCCGCGTCCAAGGTCAGCACATTCGTGCGCATGACCGAGGCCAGGGAGGAGAACCTGTCCACACCCTCGCAGTCCCCGCCGCGCACCACGCCCACAAAATCGTTGCCGTCCACCACCACCACGGCGTTGTGGGAGCGCTTGCCCATGAGGTGGATGGCGTCAATGACAATATCGCCGGCGTTCATCAGCAGCGGTGTTTCATACAGGGTGTCGCGCGCCTTGACCCAGGCGGTGACCGAGCGCAGTACATCGAGCGGAACGTCCTGGGGCAGGATTGCCATGCCTCCGCGCCGGGCCACCGTCTCGGCCATCCGCTTCCCGGACACCGCTGTCATGTTGGCAACCACCAGCGGAATGGTGGTCCCGGTGCCGTCACCGCTGGAAAGGTCAACGTTCAGCCGCGAGGCCACGGTGGATCGGGATGGCACCAAAAACACGTCGGAGTAAGTCAGATCGGTGGCGGGCTGGTTCAAAAAACGCATTGTGCTCCCTATGTTCTTCGCCGCCCTCACCGGCGTTTTGACGGCCCTGATCGTCGAAAGGCGCCGCCAGGCGGACATCCGTGTACGAGTCTAGCCACCGGCTTACACCGTTCACCGCAAAATCGGCACATTTCCCATAAAGCCATGGCGCGCCGCGGCCTAGATTGGCCTACAGGCCACCATGCTTACTAGACTTACGGGGGACCGGGGTTTGTTGGACTCCGACCACTTTCGATTAGGCTGCGCAGGTTTGCACCGACAGCACCCGCCATTGAGGGTGCGGCGGTGTTGGGCAAACTTGTACAGCGGGCAACAAGAACTCATGGAAGAGGCGTAATACACGTGCCAGAGCAATCCATCCACCGTCTACCCGAAGAATTTGGCGGCAACGAGTGGCTCGTCGATGAACTGTATGAGCGCTACAAGAACGACAAGAATTCCGTGGACACGAAATGGTGGTCGCTGTTTGAGGGTTTCGCCGCCGATGACGCAGCCGGAAACGGCCGCCACGCCGCCGCACCGGCAGCCCCCATCACGGCCCAAATCCCCGTAGTCGCGGCACCCGCAGCCGCAGCCCCGGAGGCACCTGCCGCAGCAGCCGTCCCCAGTACGACGCCGGCACCCCCCGCCGCCGCCCCGGCACCCCCCACCGTGGCCCCCAAAGCGCCCGCAGCCCCGCGCCCGCCCGCCCCTGCCAAGGATGCCGCCCGCACCGGAACCACCCCCATCCCGGCCCAGCTGCCCAAGACCGCCAAAGACAAGTCCGTTCCGGACGAAGCCGTCAAGACGGTTCTCCGCGGACCGGCCAAGGCCATTGCCGCCAACATGGTCACCAGCCTGGAAGTCCCCACCGCCACGAGCGTGCGCGCCATTCCGGCCAAGCTGCTCATCGACAACCGCGTTGTCATCAACTCCAACCTTGCCCGCTCCCGCGGCGGCAAGGTTTCCTTCACCCACGTGATTGGCTACGCCGTCATCAAGGCGCTGGCCGAGTTCCCGTCCATGAACGTCCACTACGACGAGGTTGACGGCAAGCCCGTCGCCGTCCAGCCACCGCATGTGAACTTCGGCATCGCCATTGACATGCCCAAGCCCGATGGCACGCGCCTGCTCATTGTCCCGAACATCAAACGAGCGGAAACCCTGAATTTCGCCGAGTTCTGGCACACCTATGAAGACCTGATCAAGCGTGCCCGTGCCGGCAAGCTCACGGCCGAGGACCACTCCGGAACCACGGTCTCGCTGACCAACCCCGGCGGCATCGGCACTGTCCACTCGGTTCCCCGCCTGTCCAAGGGCCAGGCAGCCATCATCGGCGTCGGCTCCCTTGACTACCCGGCCGAATACCAGGGCGCCAGCGCCAAAATCATCGCCCAGAACGCCATCTCCAAGATCCTGACCCTGACCTCCACGTATGACCACCGCGTCATCCAGGGCGCCGGTTCGGGTGAATTCCTGAAAAAGGTCCACCAGCTCCTGCTCGGTGCCGAGAACTTCTACGACGAGATCTTCGAGTCCCTGCGCATCCCCTACGAGCCCGTCCGCTGGAGCCTTGACCTGCAGGTGGACCCGGCCGATGAAATCAACAAGGTTGCCCGCATCCAGCAGCTCATCCACTCCTACCGCGTGCGCGGCCACCTCATGGCAGACACCGACCCGCTGGAATACGTCCAGCGCACGCACCCCGACCTGGACGTGCTCACCTACGGCCTGACCCTGTGGGACCTGGACCGCGAATGGCCCACCGGCGGGTTCGGCGGCAAGGCAAAGCTGCAGCTGCGGGACATCCTAGGGGTCCTCCGCGACGCCTACTGCCGCACCACCGGCGTGGAATACATGCACATCCAGGAGCCGGAACAGCGCGAATGGTTCCAAAACCAGCTGGAGCACCCGTACTCCAAGCCCAGTCGTGAAGAGCAGCTGCGCATTGTCTCCAAGCTGAACTCCGCCGAGGCGTTTGAAACTTTCCTGCAGACCAAGTTCGTGGGCCAGAAGCGCTTCTCCCTGGAGGGTGGCGAATCCCTGATTCCGCTGCTGGACTCCATCATTTCCGATGCAGCCGACGACGGCCTCGACGAGGTTGCGATCGGCATGGCCCACCGCGGCCGGCTGAACGTGCTGACCAACATCGCAGGCAAGACGTACGCACAGGTCTTCCGCGAGTTCGAGGGCACGCAGGATTCCCGCAGCGTCCAGGGCTCCGGCGACGTCAAGTACCACTTGGGCACCGAGGGCACCTTCACCTCCGATGCCGGCAACGAAACCAAGGTCTACCTGGCCGCCAACCCGTCCCACCTGGAAGCCGTCGACGGCGTCCTTGAGGGGATCGTGCGCGCCAAGCAGGACCGCCTGGACCAGGGCGAGAACTTCCCCGTGCTGCCCATCATGGTCCACGGCGACGCTGCCTTCGCCGGCCAGGGCGTTGTGGCAGAAACGCTGAACCTCTCACAGCTGCGCGGCTACCGGACCGGTGGAACCATCCACATTGTGGTCAACAACCAGGTTGGCTTTACCACCGCGCCCTCCTCCTCGCGCTCCTCGGTCTACTCCACCGACGTTGCCAAGATGATCCAGGCACCGGTGTTCCACGTCAACGGCGATGACCCGGAAGCTGTTGTGCGCACCGCACAGCTGGCCTACCAGTTCCAGCAGCGCTTCCGCAAGGACGTCGTCATTGACCTGGTTTGCTACCGCCGCCGCGGCCACAACGAGGGTGATGACCCCTCGATGACGCAACCGCTCATGTACAACCTGATCGAGGCCAAGCGTTCCGTGCGCCGCCTGTACACCGAGGCCCTGATTGGCCGCGGCGACATCACCGAAGAGGAAGCCACGCAGCTGCTGCGCGACTACCAGGAGCGACTGGAGCGCGTCTTCGCGGAAACCCATGCCGCACAGACCTCCCCGATCCCGGTCGTCACCCAGGACATGCACTCCGTGTCCGGCCTGGAACGTCCCACTGCGCAGCAGGGCGACGCCAGTGTCAATGATCCCCAGGTGACGGCCATCAGCGCCGACATGCTGGCCCACATTGGTGCCACCCACCTGGCCATCCCGGAGGGCTTCGACGTCCACCACAAGCTCCAGCCGCTCCTGGAAAAGCGTGAGGCAATGTCCCGCGAAGGCGGCATTGACTGGGGCTTTGGCGAGCTCTGCGCCTTCGGTTCACTGCTCATGGAAGGCGTGCCCGTCCGCTTGGCCGGCCAGGACTCGCGCCGCGGCACCTTCGTGCAGCGCCACGCCGTGTTCCACGACCGCACCGATGGCAACGTGTGGACGCCGCTGACCGAGCTCAGCGAAGACCAGGCCAAGCTGTGGATCTACGATTCCCTGCTGAGCGAATACGCCGCCATGGCGTTCGAATACGGCTACTCGGTTGAGCGCCCGGATGCACTGGTGGTCTGGGAAGCCCAGTTCGGCGACTTCGTCAACGGAGCCCAGACCGTCATCGACGAATTTGTCTCCTCCGCCGAGCAGAAGTGGGGCCAGCGCTCCTCCCTCGTGTTGATGCTGCCGCACGGCTATGAAGGCCAGGGTCCGGACCACTCCTCGGCCCGCATTGAGCGTTTCCTGCAGATGTGCGCGGAAGACAACATGATTGTTGCCAACCCCACCACGCCGGCATCGCACTTCCACCTGCTGCGCCGCCAGGCCTACCGCCGCCCGCGCAAGCCGCTGATCATCTTCACCCCGAAGCAGCTGCTGCGCCTGAAGGCCGCCGCTTCCTCGGTTGAGGACTTCACCCGGGGCGGCTTCCGACCCGTCATTGGCGAGCATGCGGAACTGGACAACCACGCCGTCGACCGCGTCATCCTGGTCTCAGGGCGCCTGTACTACGATCTGCTCGCAGCACGCGACAAGGCCGAGGACACCAAGGCGGCCATTATCCGCGTGGAGCAGCTGTACCCGCTGCCGCTGGAGGAGGTCAAGGCTGAGCTGGCCAAGTACCCCAACGCTGATGTCGTTTGGGCGCAGGACGAGCCGGCCAACCAGGGCCCGTGGCCGTTCATGGGCCTGAACCTGGCGCCGGAGCTGGAGCAGAAGCTGAGCCGTGTTTCACGCCCGGCCTCTGCCGCCACCGCCACCGGTTCGGCCAAGAACCACGCTGTTGAGCAGACCTTGTTGGTCAAGCAGGCTTTCGAGCGCAACTAATGCGTCGCTGATGCCCGGTCTGCATTATCAGGCCGGGCATCTTTTATTTGAACTTCTAGCAAGAGCACAAGGAAGAGGAAGCCGTGGAGAAGCGGGAACTGCGAATAGTCGCTGTAGGGGACGAGCTGGTGGCAGGGGTGGGCGACCCCCGCGCCTTGGGCTGGCTTGGCCGGGTGCTGGCGCGGACACCCTCCGAGTCGGTCTCCATTGAGCCGTTTGTCCTGGCCGCCCCGCGCGAAGGAACGGAGGCCCTGGCGGGGCGCTGGCTGCGCGAGGCCAGCAACCGTTTTGACGACTTCCATGAAAACCGCCTTGTGATCGGCCTGTCCGGACGCGACATCGACTACGGGCTCTCCACGGCGCGCAGCCGGCTGAACCTGGCGAACATTCTCGACGGCGCCACCCAGCTGAACATTCCTGTGTTCGTGGTGGGCCCGCCGCCGTCGCTGGATCCCGCCCTGAACCGGAAGCTCGCCGAACTGAACACGGCTTTCGCCGACGTCACGACCCGCCGCAAGCACCACTACGTGGACACGTTCTCACCGCTGCAGAACCATGAGCAGTGGCGCAACGACGTCGCCGCGAACTCCGGCGCCCCGGGCCAGGCCGGCTACGGCCTCATGGCTTGGCTGGTGCTGCACCGCGGCTGGTACCAGTGGCTGGACATCGCCGAAGCCGCCTAGCCCCCC
>JBBSQT010000120.1:0-6338 GCA_038243775.1 Actinomycetales bacterium
ACGGGCGCGTCGCTGTCCAGCCAGGACCGGGCGGGCACCCGCAAACCGGTGCCCGGGCCCTGGTCGGTGATGTAGGAGACGTCGGCGGGGGCGGGGACTGTGGGGGACATGGCTTCAGTGATCCTTCGGTAGGGCCGCCGCCCCGGAGACGCTGCGGGCCGATCACGGCAGGTGCGGTGGGCGGCGCGCATCCGGCCGCAAGGCGATTGAAGAGAAAGTACCACAAATCTCGAGTGCTGACTCGAGTTTCATGGCCTTCGCGTCAAAACGTGGACTGGGCTGGCATCTCATGAGCCCGGCCGCCAAGTCCGCCAAGCGCGGCCCCTATGCCAAGTCAAAACAGCGCAGGGAAAGCATTGTTGCGGCGGCCCATGAGATTTTTTGCGGCCCACGGCTTCCGGGGAGAGCCCAGCAGGACGTCGCCGGCAAGGTGGGCCTGAGCCAGACGGGGCTGCTGCATTATTTCCCGTCCAAGAGCGAGCTGCTGACGGCGGTGCTGCATTGGCGCGACAGAAATACCGGCAGCGGAGACGCACCCTACCCCGAGGAAACTTTGGTCGACGCCGTGATCCGCCAGGCCCGCTTCAACGAAACGGTTCCCGGCGTCATTGAGCTGTACACGGTCCTGTGCGCGGAGTCCGTCACGGAAAACCATCCGGGGCTCGACTACTTCACGGAGCGTTACGACCGCCTGCGCCGCAGCTACACCGGAAAGTTTTCGGCGCTCGCCGACGAGGGGCGGCCACGGGAGGGCGTGGATCCTGCGCAGGCTGCGGCAAGCCTGATCGCGCTCTGGGACGGCCTTCAGACGCAATGACTCATGGCCCCGGAAATTATCGACATGGCAGGCTCCCTGCGCGACTACCTGCAGCCGGTGATGCAGCCGGAACGCTGGGCACCTTGTGCGGGGGGTGGGGATCGGGTGGGATGGCGGTCCCGGATTTCCAGCCATTGCTGCGACAGCGTCCGGCATTAAGCAGCCATTGCCGGGATAGCGTTCTTAGTTGGAGGCCATCTCCGCCACGAGTTCACGCACGACGGCGCGCAGCTCGCCACCGTGGGCTGCCGCAACCCGGCGCTGGCGCTGGTAGCCCGCCCCGCCGGAAATGATCTTTTCCACACCGGCCAGCTCGTCGGCGCAGCCCAGCCTGGCCGCCACCGGTTCCAGCTTGTTCAACAGCTCAACCGTGTGCTCGGTGACAAGCTGCTCCTTGCCGGCCGCGTCCAGGATGATGACCGCGTCCATGCCGTACCGGGCTGCGCGCCACTTGTTCTCCTGGATGTGCCACGGCGGCATCGTGGGGATGGTGCCGCCGTCGTTCAGGGTATTTGAAAAGTCCTCCACCAGGCACTGGGTCAGGGCCGCAACGGCACCAATTTCCTCCAGTGTGGACATGCCGTCGCAAATGCGCATTTCAATCGTGCCCAGGCCCGCGACGGGGCGGATGTCCCAGCGGATCTCATTCATGGCGTCGATGACTCCGGTGGTGAACATGTCCTGGACATACGATTCATAAGCCGCCCAGTCCGGGAACTGGAAGGGCAGTCCGGCCGTGGGCAGCTGCTGGAACATGAGGGCTCGCTGGGATGCGTAACCGGTGTCTTCACCGTTCCAATACGGAGAGGATGCGGACAGCGCCTGGAAATGCGGGAAGTAGTTGACCAGCCCGTCCAGGACCGGCATGGCCTTGGAAACATGGTCCAGGCCGACGTGGACGTGAACCCCGTAAATGAGCATCTGGCTGCCCCACCACTGGGTCCGGTCAACCAGCTTCGCGTAGCGTTCCTTGTCCGTGACAGCCTGGGTGCGGGGGTTGCTGAAGGGGTGGGTGCCGGCACTGAGCAGATCCAGTCCCAAAGGTTTGGAGGCGGCACGCAGAATGTTGAGGCTGCGGCGCAAATCGTCGGTGCCCTCGGAGACCGTGTGGCTCACGCCTGTGACCAATTCAACAGTGTTTTGCAGCATCTCGCCCTTGATGTGAGGGTGTTCGCCCTCGCGCCACACCTCGGGGTCGGCCGCAAGGATGTTGGCAAAAACATCGTCGGCACGGGCTGCGAGCTCGCCGGATTGGGCATCGACGAGCGCAATTTCCCATTCCAGGCCCAGCGTGGACTGTTCGGACTTGGCAAAGTCAATCTTCATGGGTGCGCCCCCTTGGCAGAGTGGAGTTGTGGTGCAATGCGGCAAGGGTGCCTGCTGCCTTCTGATTGTAGTTCAGGATTCGCGGCACAATGGAAGCATGCCCATCCTGAACAAAGACATGACCCTGTGCACCTCCCTCGCCGCGCGGCCCAGCAACATCGGCACGCGCTTCCACAACTACCTCTATGACGCCTTGGGCCTGAACTACGTTTACAAGGCATTCGCCCCCGCCGACCTCGCCCAGGCGGTTGCAGGCATCCGGGGCCTTGGCATCCGCGGCGCTGCGGTGTCCATGCCTTACAAGGAGGATGTCATTGCGCTCATCGACGTCATGGATTCCTCCGCCGCCGCCATCGATTCGGTCAACACGATCGTGAACACCGACGGGGTCCTGACCGCCTACAACACCGACTACCTGGCCATTGCCCGGCTGCTGGCGGCGAACGCCATCGATCCCGCCACCACTGTTTTGCTGCGCGGGTCCGGCGGGATGGCCAAGGCTGTTGCCGCCGCCATGCACGACGCCGGATTCGCCCACGTCACGCTGGTGGCCCGCAACGAAGAGCGTGGCCGGGCGCTTGCCGCGCTGTACGGTTTTGCCTGGCTGCCGGAGGCGGGGGACGCCACGGCGGGGATGCTCATCAACGTCACACCCCTGGGCATGGCCGGTGCCGACGAGTCGGTGCAGTCCTTCCACGATGCGGCGGTGGGTGCCGCGCAGGTGGTGTTCGACGTCGTCGCACTTCCCGCCGAAACCCCGCTTGTCAAGGCCGCGCGGGCCGCGGGAAAGCAAATCATCACGGGTGCCGAGGTGATCGCGATCCAGGCCGAGGAGCAGTTCGTGCTGTACACGGGTGTGCGTCCCAGCGCCGAGCTGGTGCGGGAGGCCTCGGTGTTCTCCCGCCAGCAGTAGGACCTGCGGCCGCACCCTGCACCGGTGGCAACAAGCGCCGGTGGCCCGGTCTCCCTCCTGCCGTTTCCGGTGGCCCGGTCTCCCTCCTGCCGTTTCCGGCACACGCTATCCCATCAATGGCTGGATAGTCAGGATCCCTATCGCACGCAGTGGGAGAGGGTTCCAAAAAATCGCACCATTGCTGCGAGAGCGTTGGGATTTATGCCCGGAAGCCAACCGGGCGCTGGTCAGGCGGGGAAGTCGTGGGGCTCAACCACCACGGCCACCCTGTCCTCGCCGATGCGGGTCAGCACCAAGGTGGCCTTGTTGGGGCCCTTGCCGGCACCGGTCAGCAGCTGGCGCCGCAATTCCTCCGGGGTGGTGGAGATGCCGCGCTTCTTGATGTCCAGCACGCCGATCCGGCTGGCCTTCACCCAAGCCTTCAGGGCCTTGACGTTGAACGGCTTGACCTCCAGCACCTTGTAGCGGCGGGCCAGCGGGGTGTGCGCGGGCTCGTCGCTGGAGAGGTAGGCGATGTGTTCGTCGATCAGGTGGGCGCCCATGCTGCGCGCCAGGTCCGCCACGAGCCCGGCCCGGATGACGGCGCCGTCGGGCTCATAGAGATATCCGGCGATGGGGCCAATGTCCGTGACCTGGGCACCCGGCTCGTAGGGCACGGCGCTGGTGATTTCATTCATGCCCCCCGGTCCCACCACCAGCGCGGAGCGGCGGATGCCGGGGCGGGCCAGAGCATTGAAATACAGCCCCACCTCCACCACGTCGCCGTTCACGGAGATCCATTGGGCTTCGGCCGTTTTGGGGATGGCTTCGTGCGGGATGCCCGGCCCCATTTTCACGCCAACGGCCAGGCCCCGGTCTGCCAGCTGCTCCACGAAGGACAGCGGAGGCGAGAACGCCTCGGGGTCGAAGAGCCGGGTGGTGCCGGAGGTGCTGGTGGTGCGACGGGCCGGGTCCAGCCACACGCCGTCAATGCCGCTCAGGTCGGTGTCCTCGGCCCGCCCGCAAACAACCGTGGCGTGCGGGAACGGCATGAGGTTCACGGTGGTGCAGGCTGCAGTGAACTCGTCCATTTCCACCGCGGTGACCTTGATGTCCAGGCTTGCCATGGCGAGCGAGTCGGCACCGAGGCCGCAGCCGAGGTCGGCCACGGAGGTGATGCCCGCCGTCGTAAACCTTTGCGCATGCAGGGCCGCGATGCTCAGCCGGGTGGCTTGTTCCAGGCCGGTCGGGGTGAACAGCATCTGGTGGGCGAACTCGCCAAACTTCGCTTCCGCCTTGGACCTCAATCGGGCCTGGGTCAGCGCCGCCGCGACGAGTTCGGGGGAGTGCCCGGCCTTGCGCAGCGACTCGTTGAGCTTGAGGGAATCGACCTCGCGGTAGGGGCCCAGCGAGGACAAAAGCTCCCAGCCGGTGGGTGAGAGAAGGGGGGAAATCGCGTCGTGGGCCATGGAATAACCCTAACCGCCAGGATCACAGTGACGAGCGTCACACCCAATAGGTTACGAATAAGTTGCCTAATTATTTAGCTTTGCGTTAGCTTTTGATCAGACCATCTTAGGATTGCCTAAGCTAACAACCCACTTGGAGAATGATGATTTTGAAAAAGCGCCTCATGACGCTGGGTGCCGCCGCGGCCCTGCTCGCCCTCACCGCCTGTGGCGGGTCCGCCACCGGAAACACCACGGCGGTCCCGGAAAGTGGCAGTGCCGGCAGTGTCACGGTGGAAGACAACAACGGCAAACACACGATCAAAACCCCGCTGACGTCCGTTGTGGCCACCGACAACAGGACCTTTGAAACGCTTGCGGATTGGGGTGTGCCGCTGACTGCCGGCGCCGTGGCCCTCATGCCGGACACCATCTCCTACAAAAAAGACGCCACCGTCATTGACCTGGGCAGCCACCGCGAACCCAACCTCGAGGCCATCGTTGCCGTTGATCCGACGGTGATTGTCAACGGACAGCGCTTCGCCCAGTACCACGACGACTTCGCCAAGCTCGCCCCCAACGCCACCGTGCTGGAACTCGACCCCCGCGACGGGGAGCCTTTCGACTCCGAGCTGAAGCGCCAGATCACCGTGCTCGGCGACGTTTTCGGCAAGCAGAGTGAAGCGAAGAAGCTCAACGCCGATTTCGACGCCGCCGTCGAGCGTGTCAAGAACGCCTACAACAAGGACCAGAGCGTCATGGGTGTCATCACCTCCGGCGGCAACATCAACTACTCGGCCCCGGGCAACGGCCGCACACTGGGACCGCTCTTCGACATCCTGGACCTGACCCCGGCCCTTGAGGTCAAGGACGCCAGCACCGACCACCAGGGCGACGACATTTCCGTTGAAGCCATCGCCAAGTCACAGCCGGACTGGATCCTCGTCATGGACCGCGACGCCGCCGTTTCCGCGAACGATGCCAGCTACCAGCCCGCCAATGCGCTGCTGGAAACCTCGGATGCGCTGAAGAATGTGCCTGCCACCAAGGACGGCAACATTGTCTACATGCCTGCGGACTCGTACACGAATGAGGGAATCCAGACCTACACGGAATTCCTGAACACCTTCGCAGCTGCCTTGGAAGCCAAAAAATAATATTTGCTTTCCAGCTCAGCGGCGGGACCGGGAAAGTGCCCGGCCCCGCTGCTTTGCTGCCCGCCGGCTGGATCTGAGGAGACCGCAGCATGAGTGCACCATTGAGGCCCGCCAGACAAAGCCCCGCGAGAGACCCCGCGAGAAGGCCGCCGAAAGGCGCCGCGAGAAGGCCGCCGAAAGGCCCCGCGAGAAGGCCGCCGAAAGGCCCCGCAAAGGGCCGGTCCAAAGGCAGGCTGTTCGAGCCCAAATTGCTGGTCGGCATTGCCGCCGTCGCCGCCCTGCTCGTGGTCTCGCTGTTCACCGGCGTCTACGACATTTTCGGCGGTGCGGACGGCGGGGACATGTTCGCCATCACCCGCATCCCGCGCACCATCGCCCTGGTCCTGGCCGGCGCCGCCATGGCCATGTCCGGACTGGTCATGCAGCTGCTCACACAAAACCGCTTCGTGGAACCCACTACCACCGGCACCACCGAATGGGCGGGGCTGGGCCTGCTGACGGTCATGCTGATCAACCCCGACGCCAGCATCATGGCCAAGATGGGCGGCGCCGTCTTTGCGGCATTCATCGGCACCATGATCTTCTTCCTGTTCCTGCGCCGCGTCTCCCTCAAGGCGTCGCTGACGGTGCCGATTGTGGGCATCATGCTCGGTGCCGTCGTGGGTGCGGTGTCCACGTTCATCGCCCTCCAAACCGAC